>NZ_CP024871.1:1217500-1257500 GCF_000306675.2 Leptospira mayottensis 200901116 | reverse complement strand
CCGCAAGCTCCGGATTGGATTTATATACGGAAGAACTTTTCAACAAAACCATATCCACAAGTTCCGCCAGATTGTCCGCAACGTAGGTTTTCATATAATAGCCTACGAGAATCAAAAGACAACCCTTGTAAAAAAGATCGAGATCGATCTTTCTGTCTTTTTTGATTTGAGGAAGAAGGTCTCCGGCCCTTTCGATCGGCCCCGCGACCAATTGAGGGAAAAAACAAACAAAAAGTGAAAAGTCGATTAAGTTTGTCTCCGCTTTGAGTTTGCGATAATAGACGTCAATCACGTAAGAAAGAGTCTGAAACGTAAAAAAGCTGATCCCTACGGGAAGAATGATCTGAAGAAAAATAGAATCTTGAAAAAGAGTCGGATTCTCCACACTAAAAAGTCCGGCAGAAGTTTTGACCGCAATGTTTAGGTTATCTATAAAGAAATTATAATATTTAAAAAAACAGAGCATTCCCATGTCGATGAGAATCGCCAAAAACAAAAGCCGCCCCCTGGTTTTGAAAGATTCCTTTTGTTCGATCAAAAGAGCGATGTAAAAATTGGAAACGGAAACGGAAATAATCAGAATTAAAAAGATCCAGTCCCACCAGCCGTAAAAGATATAGGATACGATCAACAAAAAGACGTTTTGAATATTTCTAGGAGTTTTTCTAACGGCAAAAAAATAACAAACCGCTAATACGACTAGAAAAAAATAAATAAAAATCGCTGAATTAAAAATCATTTCGATAGACCGGACGGTGTCTCCTTTAGAGTTCCATCCTTTTGGCATCCCGCCAGAGTCTGTCTAAATTATAATATTCCCTTTTTTCTGGAGTCATAATGTGAATGATGATTTCTCCAAAATCCAAAAGCGTCCAACCCGAAGTCGTAGAAGCTCCCGTTTTATCCACTTCCTTATGGGTTAGTTTATATTCTTTTAATGTTTTTCTGATTTCTCTTGCGACCGCATTCGCTTGAACTGCAGAATTGACGGTACAGATTACAAAAAAGCTCAAATAACTATTGACACTTTCTAAATTTAAGACGCTGATCTCTTCGCATTTTTTATCTACCATAATATCGTAGATAACTTGAAGAACTTCTTTAGTAGTCGGATTTTGTTTTGAAGTAAGACTCATGAATTTTTATTTTCTCGGTTCGTAATCAGAACCAACAACGACGGTCGCATCCAAACCCAAATCCTTTCTTAGCACATGGTGCGTTTCAGCTTTTTCTAAAATGGTTGAAATCCGATCCATGATCGCGGTATTGCCGGAGCGATCAATCACTACGGTTTTCGGGAACCCTTTTTTCCAAGCGTTATCCGCCGCAAGCACTTTGATTCTCTTATCGGAAAGAATTCCACGAACATCCTTTGCAAGACCGGGAACTTCGGTTCCGTTAAGAACTTCCGTTCTGGCAAACTCCGCATCCACAAAAACGTCTGAGTTCATATCCTTGAGAAATTTACGGAAAGCGACTCTAGCTCTTGCAATATCCGTTTTTAAATAGAGTTTTTTCGCCTTCGGATCGTTTGCAGGTTCTCCCGGAAGTTCCGAGATTCCGAACTGAATCCTTCTAGAATTGATAAACTTAACGAGGCTTACGAAATCTTCTTTCGAAAGATCGGATTCGATTAAACCGTGTGCGAAGACCAAAAGAGGAGTCGTTAGAAATTCTTTTCTTTGAAAAAGGGTTTCGTAAAGAGTAAGAACCACACTTTCTTGACGACTAATCCTTTCCAAATAATCCAAGGTTTCTTTTTTATCCATCTCACTTGTATAGTCGTAAACGTCGGCACCGGACATCGTATAAACGCCGGCCTCCCGATTGTACTGCGAGGAATTACGAACCGTTTTGTTATCCGTATAAACGCTTAAACCTCCGAGAAGATCCACGATACGAATCCAATTGGAAGCGGAAAGAGAGATCGTATAATGAAGTTTGGCGTCGATCAAATCGGCGACTGCGCTTTTGACTGAAGATTTAGCGCCGGATTTGAGAAGATCCAAAGAATCGTCCGGATCGTCAAACGAAGTGATCGGATGAATGAAATATAACGCACAACGATTGTTAGACGGAAAGAGAACGGCTAAAAGACCGAACTCGTATTCCTCCGAATCTCCGATCGCATGAAATAAAAAGTAGATCGGTTTACCACTTGCGATCTTTTCTTCCAGTCCGGTCCGATTGAACTTGCCAATCAAAAAAATGAGAGCTGAAAACAGTAGAATCCCCGCCACGATATAAAGCGGCCAACCCGATGCTTTTTTTAAAGTATCTTTCGACTCCAAACCTATGCCCCGATTCCATTCCAAACCGTAAAACCCGTCTGTCAAACGGTTATTTTTCAACCGCTCCTCGTTTTAAATGAAAACGAGCTTTTGATTACAAAAATCGATTATCATTCAATTACTTATTTTACGATCACATTGGGATGTCGTACTCATGAGTTGAGCCTTTGCTATCATTACATAAAAAAGTAGTCAGTTTTAGAACAAATCCCCGTTTAGAGGCAGAATCTTGGGGAACTCCATTCTATAGAGATCAATAATATAGTTTACAAGTCCGGAAATCCAATTTCAAAACGAAAAAATCGCAAAATTCCTCTCGACTTACTTCCTCAGTTTAGAAAGAAAACTAAATTCATCATCATCGACGATTTCAAAGCGATAGAGCCGATACTTGGTTGATTAACATTCCTCAAAAACGGAAGTAAGGAACGTTCGACAAAAGATACTCCGATTCGAAATAAATTCGGGTAAATATTAGATTTTTTGAAAATACGGACGATTTCGTCGAAAACGCAAAGAACCTCCATCTTTTCAAAATAGGAGATCAACGCACTTCAACATTCTTGTAGCACTTTAACGTTATGCTTATTTTGCCTCTTGATGAAGGGCTTTTTTAAGGATTTCTTCTAAATCCTTCCCGGAAATTACATCGAGCAAGGAAGAGTTATCCGCAAGAAAACGTTTAGCACCTTCCGTAAACTCCGCATCTCCAATGATAAAGGCCTTATCCAAACCAAATTCATTCAACTGACCGATCGTATCCCGGAGAAAAATATCCGAAATTTTGGCGTCCTTCCACTTACGGAATTTAAATAAGGAACGGGTTTCCTTGTCCGCTTTATTCAGACCCGTAAGATTGAGACCGTCCCCTTCCTTGTTGGGAACTTCGCGACTCACAGTATAGTTCAGAGTCATCACGACTCGAACGCAGAGATTCTTAAATTCCACTCCTTTCAATTGACGATAGTGATCCAAAACTCCGACTCCAATTTTAGAAACGTCCGAAAGAAGTTTATTCCCTTGATCGTCCAAGATCCCTTTGATATGAAAGGATTTGGAGGACTTAAGTCCGGAGAGCTCATAAAAACGTTCCACTGGAAAAAGTTCGCCAAAAATTCTCGCGATCTCATCGTCCAAGGAAAAACCTCCCGGTGCGGCCTTATTCGCTTCTATTCTTTTGGTCTCCAATTGAAATTTGTAGTTCGCGAGTTCCAAAATTCTTTGGTCGTCGATCCTTTCAGATTCGGCCTCGATGAGATATTCGCTCGCTTCCTCAAGTTTACCGAGTTTGACCGCTAAAAGAGAAAAATAAATGTCGGAATCAATCATCTCCTGTTTCCAACCGCTGTTCCTCGCCATTTCCATACAGAGTCTTGCGTGTTTGAGAGCCTCACCCAAATTCTTTTGAAGAATAAAACAACACATCAAAAACTGAAAGATCGTATAACGTATGTAATCGTCTTCGATCAGATCTGCAACGGAATTTGCGATCCTAACGGCTTCGTCGTATTTACCGTCCCTAGTCAAACTCAGAGCATATAAAAAACCTCCGACCGGAGAAGAAGGTTCTAGATCGTACGCTTTTGCAAAAAAATCGACCGGATTCCCTTTCCGAAGAATCGCAGAAATCACTCCCTTCCCGATGAAGATGGAAGCAATTTTAATTTTTTCGTCGGAAATTTTACCGAGAAACCGATCCGCGATCATGAATTCTTTTTGACCTAAAGCCATAAAACCGATTCGGACGTTCGCTTCCGGGTTTTCCGGATCGATTGTTACGGTATCCAAATAATGAAAGAGAGCTTCCTCGAATAAGTCTTGCTGGTAGTAGATATCCGCAATTCGATTGGAAACGGCCACCGCATTGATTCCCTTTTCGTATGTTCCGATTTTTTTGATTTTCTCAAGATGCCGGGCCTCGTTGATCGTATCTCCTTCCATCGCGTAAATTTTCGCGATCACATAATGTGCCCGGACGTTCGAAGGAGAATTATCCAAAATATCCCGAATCATTACTCGAGCATCCACATAGTTCCCCATTGCCGCAAGGGCAAGGGCCTTTTCATAAGCGTCTTTTTTGGTCTGAATCAGGAAAGATCCAGACGCAACGATCAGAATGATTCCAATGGCTACGAGAATGACGAAGATCATTTTTTTTGTTTTTCTTTCAGGTTCCAGTTGGTAAATGGATAAAATCCCGGAAATTGAGTTCGGGCATTATCCAGTCTTGGGATAAATTCAATCATTTTACAGAAACGAAAACCAGATGGGAAAACTTACCTACTTCAGATTCGCATATTCTATTGTAAAACGGGATATCACAATCAGTATTCTTCATATAGGATTTTCTGCTTTATTTTGCTTTTTCCTGACCTTTGGGATCTTTCTACTCAGAATGGATAAGGCTCCTTCTAACTCTTCTAGTATCGAACTCTTCCGGAATTATCCACAGTTGGTTTTATTCCTCAGTTCCACCGGATTGGTCTTTATGGCAATCACAAGAACCCTACTACGAACGTCTGACGCGGGCATTATGATGGCCGTCGGAGGAAATCGGACCGGAACAATTCGACTTTTGGTCGCAGAACTCTGGATTTTACACGGAATCGGGTTTTCTTTAAGTACGTTCGCGACCGTCTTTTTTCCTCCTTGGGTAGCAGGAGGGTCGAGTTTATTCGATTATGGAAAAGCGTTTTTCATTTGTATCTTTCTCATTTCGGGAATCGGAACGATTCTGTCCTTGATTCTCACCTTTTTGGATCCATACCGATCGATTCGGAGGGGAAAATGATTCTCCGCATCAACAACCTCTCCCGAGAATATGGAAAGTCGAAAGCCGTAAACGGAGTTTCTTTCGACATGAATCAGTCCGACTATGTCGCAATCGTAGGTCCTTCCGGTTCGGGAAAAACAACTCTTCTCTCCATGATCACAGGAATGCTTTCCAGCACCGGCGGAGAAGTTTATTTCGACACGACCAAAGTCAGCGATATGAGTAACGGAGAACTTGCAAACTTCCGGGCAAGAAATATCGGCCTCATCTTTCAGTTTTCTGAACTCCTTCCCAACCTGAACGTAGAGGAGAATATCTTGCTTCCGGCTCTCCTTGTTGAAAAATTCAGCTCGAAAGAATATCTGGAAAAATGCGAATACCTGATTCAAAGTCTTCATCTCGAATCGATTCGGAAAAATTACCCAAGCAAACTTTCCGGCGGCCAAATTCAGATGACAGCGATCGCGAGATCGCTTATCAACGAGCCCGAACTTCTTCTCGCAGACGAACCTTCGGGAGATTTGGACCCTGAAAACAGCGAACTCGTCCGAAATCTTCTCTACGATTTTAATTCCAGAGGTCTTACGATTCTATTAGTAACCCATGATATGAATCTCGCCTTCGACGCAAAAACGATCTATGAAATGAGAGAAGGAGCCTTTACCCGGGTGGTAAAATGAAATCTTATCTCGGAATTGATATCGGAGCGGGAAGTATTAAGGCTAATCTAGTAGCTCAAGATGGAACCATTTTAGAAAGTACGTCCCGCACAACAGGAGTGGAAACCGATGAGCCACAATTCCTGAATTCCCTTGCCAGTATCGTATCAGAAATGAAAAATTCCTCTTTGGCCGGAATCGGAATCGGAAGTCCGGGCCCCATCGACTGCGAAAACGGAATCCTAATTCAATCAGCGAATTTACCTCTTTTAAAAAACGTAGCGTTAGTCGATCATCTAAAAAAAAAATTTTCGATTCCAGTCTACTACAACAATGACGCAAACCTCGCTGCACTTGGAGAATATCGTTTCGGTCTCGGTAAAGGATCCCCGAGTCTGGTAATTCTTACTTTGGGAACGGGACTCGGAGGAGGCTGGATATATCAAGGAAAGTTATTTAATGGCTACAAAGGAAGCGGAATGGAAGCGGGGCACGTCACGTATCTTCCAAACGGCTCACTTTGCGGTTGCGGACAACGAGGATGCACCGAAGCGTATTTTAGCGCGAGCGGGTTCTTAAACCGATATCAGGAAAAAACGGGAAATTCCTTAAACTCCGCCGAAGAATTTTTCGATAGGAATCGCAAGGGAGAAACCATCGCATCAATTTTATTAAACGAAGGAATCGAAGCCCTCGCACAACTCTGCAGAGGGCTCATTCATACCATCAATCCGGAAAAGATCGTCTTTACGGGAGGGCTTGTGTATTCTTGGGATCTATTCGGCAACGCCCTCAAAGAAAGAATTCAAGAACTTATCTTCCCGATTTTCAGAACTTATACCCAAATTCTGCCCGGAGGAAACATATCCGGGACCTTAGGCGCAGCAGCGCTTTGTATGGAGAACCAAGAATGAATGACCACCATTGTATTTTCTGCAAGATCATCCGTAAGGAAATTCCTTCTAAGATCGCGTTCGAAAACGAGGAAATATTAGCTTTTCATGATATTTCTCCTCAGGCGCCGGCTCACATCGTATTCGTTCCAAAGAAGCACATAACGTCTCTCAGGGAGGTCGAAAACGAAGATTCCTCCCTACTCGGAAACATGCTACTCCGGATTCGAGACACTGCAAAGGATCTCGGCTTTGCAGAAAACGGTTACAGAATCGTAAACAATACTGGAAAAAACGGAGGACAAACCGTTTTTCACATCCATTTTCACCTTTTAGCGGAACGTCAACTGCTCTGGCCTCCGGGTTGAAACCAGGAATATCACATTGAAACGTATTTTATTTGGAACTGTCGTCAGCGTAGTCGCTCTCGGATTTTTATTTTCAAAACTCGATCTGAGCGAGTTCGCAAGGATTCAAGAACGCTGGGATCCGATCTATCTCATTCCATTTTGTATCTCTTCCGCTTGGGGTTTGCTCCTTTTTTCCTGGAGATGGCATCTTCTCATGGGAAAACAAATTCGATTCCGTTATGCGCTCCTTTCCTCCTTTATCGGCGTGGGAGCAAATATGTTCCTCCCAGCAAGAGGAGGTGACATCTTTCGTTTATATTTCTGCAAAAAGGAATCGTCGCTTCAATACCCCTCTTTGGTCACCGCACTCTTTATCGAAAAAGTATTAGACTTTTCTTTTATATTTTCGGCGGGAATCTGCGCTTTGATGTTTCTAGGCATCAAGGACGAAAGCAGTAATTCCTTTTTTATTGTATCCTCTTTGGTAATCGCCGGAATTTTCCTAAGTTTGATCGCAGTGAAATTTTTGAATGAAACGATCATATCGATTCTCGCCTGGACCGCAGGTCTTTTCGGTAAAAAAGAATGGTTCAACCACAAACTCGCTCATTATGTTCGGGACTTAGGAAGTTTTCTAGTTCCGAAACGATTTATTCTTCCCGCCTTTCTTACCGCACTGACTTGGTTGGTCGGTTATGCCCTCAGCTACGGTATTCTTCTCGAACTTGTCGGAATTCCTATGAGTTACCCTGAAATTATACTCATCATGTTCGCAGGCGCCGTCGGTGTGATGGTTCCTTCCGCTCCTTCCGGCGCAGGCGTTTTCCACGCCTCCGTCACGTCTTCTTTCGTTCTGATGGGCAAAAAGGCTTCCGAAGGTCTGTTCTATGCGACAACCGTTCATTTCGCTCAATTTATCCTACAAAGTGTATTCGCGATAATTCTCTACATCTATTGGATCATAGACAGAAAAAAACGCGGCCTTGGAAAGACAAAATTTTCCCTCAAAGAATCCGAAGTCATCGAAGTGGAAACCACTGAATGACGTAGGTATATGCGGGGATCCAAACGTATTCCGTCCATTTCCTGGTTCTATGTAAACCGATTTGCACCCCAATCCATTCCAAACAGAATATGATCTGCGCACGCCCGAAATCAAAAACATTCATTAAATAGATAAAAATAATATACTAAATTACTCATATAGATTAATTTTTATAGATCGTAGATCCGCAAAACCTAAATCCCACTTTTACCCCAAAGACAATTTTTTGCGATTTTGGTTCGAAGGGCTTCGAGTCCGATTACAACTCGTTCTTAAACGAGCGAGTTTGTTTAGAACGAGTTTTCTTTTTTTAATAAAGGAAAACACGTATAAAAGAGAAAAATAATGAAAGTCGAATCCACCCGTGATTACGAAGATTCAGCAAATCCTGAGAACACACCAAAGATTGAACCGAAGCGTAGTCGTGAAAGAATTCGGTATTTTTCAATCTACGATAGAAGAAACACTCACAAGAAACACTTTTCCAAGCTCCTCTCTACGACTTCATTTTTGAGTTTTATTCGTCTTCTGTATAGAAGCGGTTCGGGCAATACAAACTTTCCATTCCTTTAACACAAATTCTAAAACAAATAAATTGGATGAAAGCATATGTTTGCCGCGATATAATCGAACCGTAAAAGTAAATCTGGCGGGAACCATGAATTTAAAAAAACCGTCCTTTCTCGGATTGAATCTGAATTTTCTGAAAATAGAAACACGTATCCTTCTGCCTTTTCTTTTCGGTTGTATCTTACTGATCCTTCTTTTAGGAAGTCTCCTCTTTTATTATCAAAAAAAGAATACGGATACGACCGCAATACGAAACGTAAAAACCGTCGCACAACAGATGCTCGCGCTTCGGGTTTATTATTCGGATAATATAGTAAATAAGGCATTGCAGGAAGGAACGGAGGTCACTTACAAATACAAAACGGTTCCGAAAAGTATTCCTCTTCCAGCAACAATTGTTAAAGAATTCGGAGAGCACCTCACACGTCAGTTCGAAGGGATTCGAGTGGAATTATATAGCGAATATCCGTTTCCCAATCGACACAGATACGGCGGCCTTGACGACTTTCAAAAGGACGCACTGAGTCGCTTACAGAAAAATCCAGAATACCCCTACTATACATTTCAAGAAATCGATTCAATACCTTACGTTAGATACGCTCTTGCGGATAGAATGCAGGCTTCTTGTATCCAATGTCACAACACTCATCCAGAATCTCCGAAAAAAGATTGGAAGGTCGGAGACGTGAGGGGAATCCTTGAAATCAGCATGCCGGTTAAACAGGCCGAAAGCGGCGCCGACATGATCTTATTTTCCACAGTAGCGATTCTGATCGGACTCGGAACCATATTCATCGTAAACAATACGAGAAACAAGGAAAACGAATCTATGATTCTAGAACTCAATGCAAACCTAGAACAAAAGGTAGAAACGAGAACGGCGGAACTCGCAAAATCCAACGAAGATTTAATGAATGCGATCGGTAATCTCGAAAAATTAATGCGAAATCTTCGAGACACTCAACACCAGCTTGTACTTTCCGAAAAATTGGCCGCCTTAGGTCAATTGGCCGCCGGAATCAGTCATGAATTGAACACTCCTCTCGGCGCAATTTCCTCTTCCTGTAGTTCCATATTGGAAGTAGTGAATCATGAATTAAAAAATGTTCCTATTCTGCTTTCGAATTTAAGTCCAGAAGATTCGGAACGTTTCAATACGATCTTGGAAGAAAGCCTGAAACATATATCCGAATCTCCGACTCTACCGAATCGCGGAATCCGTCAAGAGTTGGCCCGCGATTTGGAAAATTCCGGAATTAAAAATCCGAACTCGGTCGTGCGTACAATCACGGACCTGGGCATACACAAATTAGGGGAGCGATTGATTCCTTTGTTACGATCGGAAAAAATCGCCGAGATTCTTGCCGCGGTGGCTTCCTTTATCACGATCGCACGCGTAAGCAATGTGATATGGATTGCTACGGACAAGGCTTCTAGAGTCGTAAATGCACTTAAAAGCTATCTACGTCCAAAAACGGAAGGAGGCAAAGGGGAACTTTACGCAATCGACGTTCAGATGGAAATCGAGAACATTCTAATATTATATCATAATAAAATTAACTATGAAGTCGAAATAGTAAAGAATTATAAAACCGAAAAACGATGTTTGGGAGAGGCGGACAAATTGAATCAAGTCTGGATCAATCTTCTCAACAACGCCCTTCAATCCATGAACTACAAAGGAAAGATAGAAATCGAGACGAGAGAACAGGACTCTTGGGTTGTGGTTTCCTGGACGGATTCCGGAACAGGAATTCCCGAAACAATTCAAAACAAAATTTTCGATCCCTTTTTCACAACAAAAAAGCACGGGGAAGGGATGGGACTCGGACTTGACATTTGTAAAAAAATAATTGATAGTTTCGGGGGGAAAATCGAATTCCAGACTGCTCCCGGTCGAACAAAATTCAGCGTGTGGCTCCAAGCCGTGTAAAGTGGACGAATTTGAACTAGAAAACAAATGTAATATACAGCACGGACGAAGAACCAATCATTTTGATTTCACAACATAGGAATCAAAAAACAAACTCGGACGCAAATTCTTTAATGAAACACATTCAAATTTTTGAATTTATTTCTAAAAATTTAAACCGAATCTAATTCACGAGTTCCAACAAACACCCCTTGTTCTTCGTTCTTAAACAATTTGTGAACGGTGGCTTTTTGACCTACTCCTTTAAGAAAAGCCTCATGTCTTTCGGATTCATACCCTTTCAGATTTAATTCTTCCTGAATTCCAGGGCTGGAAAGAATCGGCTCAGTCACCCAGATTTCTCCTGCAGATGCAAGCGCTTGCACTCTTGCCGCAATGTTTACACTCTGACCGAAGTAATCGAGTCTTTCGTCGTTGATGACGGCAAGAGCAGGGCCTTCATTTAAACCAACTTTCAAACCGATCTCATGTCCGTGTTCCTTAAATTCCTCGTTCATCCGATCGATACGAAACATCATTTCTAACGAAGCAAATAATCCTTCGAGCGGACTAGAAAAGGTTGCCATAATCGCGTCTCCCATCGTTTTTACGATGGCGCCGTTGAACTTCTTTACAGTTTCGGCGAGCAAACGAAAATGTTCCTGAACCAATCGATAGGCAAGGATATCTCCCGCTTTATCGTACATTTCAGTCGAGCCTCTCAAATCCGTAAAAAGGATCGTAAGACTTTTTACGTTTAAATTCAATTGACTGCTTAATCGTTGAACGCGAAATAATTCCCGGAAGGTTTGATTGTTCAAAAGCATCTTCGCGGTCAGAAATGGTTCGATCACTGTCGGATGTTCCCCGATAATTTCCAGGATTCTTTTCAAGTTCGGTTTAATGATTAAAAAGCCGGAAGTTGCGATCGTCCGATTAGAAACCTTAACCTCGTATTCTCCCGGTGAAAGATGTAATTCGACAGGAGTAAATCCGGTAGAAAGAAGACTGAGGTCGATAATCCTATCCTTAGTAACCTCCTTAGAATCAAAATACAAAAAGACGGCTGAGTTATTTTCCACAGAACTGAACTGATACACGGGAACGTTTATCGCATCCAAACGAATTCGTCTTATCGCCCCCGGTTCCATAACAATCAAATCTTGAATATTCGAAAAAATGAAATTCAGAAGCTCTTTGGACTTGCGAAAGTTCGCGGAAATATGATATCTGAGATACGTTTCTACATCCACCAAAGGATTCAGGGATTGCTTCTTAAGGGATGGATTCACCGAAAAACTGACTTCCACCTGATCATCCAAAGTAGCTGGTACATCAATGTTGCAGATATAACAATGAAAACTTTTTTCCTCGATTTGATCCAAAGACGTGTGAGAAGCGGCGACACCTCCACAAGCGGGGCAAATCATATTGTATGCAAAATCAAGAAAACCGATCTTTGCGGAATGAAGGAAGAGATCGAGTGTCTCTCCTATTTCAAAATCATTCCGCTTTGCAAAACGAATCGGATTGATCCGATGGAGCTGCCATTCGTTTAGAACCTTTATGTTTTCCATAAATCGAGCAATGGATTTTTTCGACAAAACTCCGAATCCTTCCAAAGATTTCTTCTTTTGTTCGAAAAGGGTTTCATTCCACATAACGTTCTCCCGGCTTCTTAACTCAAAACGGACCCAGTTTTCCGAATTTCCATTACTCGTCAAGCATTTCGTAACTTTTTTTATTACACTTATTCCGAACCAAAAGTATTTCTATGAGGCAAATTTTGGTTAGAGAAAATTACTCGAGAAATATTTATTCAAAAGAAAAGAATCGAATTTTAGAATATTCTTGGATTCTTCAGTCGAAGAACCATAGTTTTCATCCGATTTCCAGGATCGAGACAGAAAAAAATACAAAAACAATCCGTTTCGTTTTTTTGATTTGATTTTTATCGTCCAACCTCTTACTTAAAACTATCTTCTAAATCGAATTTAAACAGTATTCGGAGTTCATTAAAAGACTCCTAATTTCGGGTGAACCGTTCTTTCGATTTCCGTAAAAAGCCGACTCCCCGTTTTATATTAGATAAATTTAATGCCCGAATACTACTTTTTTTCAGGACGTGACTTTTTAGAAAGGAAGGAACGTATATTCGTAATAGAATTAAAATTCACTTATAGGAAGGATTACAAAAAAAAGTATACGTTATTTGCTCTTAGTTTCCAGGAATATAGAAATCATTCCAAGAACGATTCAGTAAACACTGATCTCCATGGAGGGAAGATCTTGTAACTTGAGGTATTTCGTGGCGATAGAAAATCTGAATTTTAGGACAAGCAGTAAAATCAAAAAACATGGATAAAACAAACACCAATCATAATTCAAGAGTTGCTATTACTGGAATCGGAATCATCCTTCCGAATACGTATTCTGTGGATATGTTTTGGAAAAATCTTTCCGAAGGAAATTCGCAGATAGATAAAATCACCCGGTTTCAGACCGACGACATGACCGTAAAAGTTGCGGCGGAGATGAACGACTTCAACTGGAAAAAATTCCTACCTGATTTGGAAGAAAAATACGCAAAACGTTACAACCGGGAAACATTCGCGATTATGTCCGCGATGGAGGAAGCTCGAAAAGACGCAAAATTAGAAAAGAACTCCGTAGATCCGTCCAAAGTAGGTTTTATCGATTCTTCTTCGAGATCCTCTCTTGCCTGGTGGGAACACGCTTGGAAACTCTACCACAAAGAAAAAAATCTGAATATTTTCGATCGTTACTCTGTTCTCACTTCGATGGCTTCCAACCCTACTAACCTTACCGCAATCTACGCAAACATCCAAGGATTTGTGACTACGATCACCGCCGCTTGTGTCGGTGGACATCACGCAATTAGTCTTTGTTATCAAGCAATTCGAAAGGGAAGAGCAGAAATAATGTATGCGGGAGGCCACGAGTTTCCTCTTCTAAAACCTCTGATAATGATGTATTCTGATCCTGCGAGTTCGGTCATGTCTTCCGAAAAGAACAATCCAAAGTCCGCGATCAAACCCTATGATCGCCATCGAGATGGTTTTATTCTAGGAGAAGGAGCAGCCGTTCTCTGTTTGGAAAGAATGGATCATGCCCTCGCTAGAGGTGCGAAAATTTACGCGGAAGTTTTAGGAACTTACAGTTATAACGAAGCAGACCACGCAATGAGAATGGATCTAACCGGTAAAAAAGCCGCGATCGGTTTAAGCCGACTTTTGAGAATTAGCGGACTCAAACTTGAAGATATTGATTATTTCTGCGGACACGGAACTGCGACGGTCAACAACGATATGGCCGAAAGTCGTGCGCTCAATATTTTATACAATGGACTCGCTCGAAGTAAATGGGCTCCTCTCGGTTCCATCAAACCAATTTTCGGTCATACATTCGGAGCGGCGGGAATCATCAATGTCGCCGCAACCGCTCTAATGCTAAAAAAACAAATCCTTTGTCCAACAATCAACCTCAAGGAGGTGGACCCGGAATGCGATCACGATCATATCACCGAAGGTGCAAGAAAGATTCGACTTAGAAATGCGATTTCGATGGCCTTTGCAATTGGAAGTCAATCTTCTTTTGTTAGTCTCGCTGCACCGCCAGATCTTCTTTAAGGAAAACAGAATGAGATTCGACAAATTGTATAAACAATACGATTATTTAAAAAAGTTAAGATCGGTTCTCTATTACCAGGGCGTAGTGACACATGAAATGTTAGGAGATCTTACACAAATACTTAAGAATAGAATTGCAAACGAAAAACGGAAGAACAAGATCCTAAATGTGTTTGTGGAAATGGTTCAGAACGTAAGCCACTATTCTTTAGAAAAAGAAGGAGGTTACGGAGTCGGTTTGATCTTAGTCAAAGAAAAAGATCATATTTTAAAGCTCTCTACCGCAAATTTTTTGAGTCCAGAAACCGCAGCTTCCTTACAAACAAAATTAGATCACTTTTTATCCCTCACGGAAGCAGAAGTAAAAGAATTGTATTTGGAGAAAATCAAGGGAGAAAGGCCTAAGTACAGCAAAGGTGCCGGTTTGGGTTTTCTAGAAATATTAAGAAAATCTGATTTTCCATTCCGATCGTCTTTCGAAAAAACTCCGAACGGAAACTTCTTTTTTACCCTTACAGTTTTTTTTCGCTTGGGGTAAGTTTTCGAGGTTCGGAACGGGCAAACATCATCCCCTGAACTTCGATCACGATTATAGAAGTATTATCCTTCGTCATTCTCAGGTTGGCCTCCTCCAAAAGATGATAGCAGGCCTCTTTTACGTTAGATGAGTTTTTTAAGATCTCTTCCAAATCATCTATTTTGATGACGTCCGTCAATCCGTCCGTACAAAGCAAAATTCGATCCCCTGTGTTGAGAGAACTCGTGATGTCGAAAAGATCCATCTGAAGATCCGTAGTTCCCCCTCCGATACAACTCGTGATATAACTCCTAGAGATCTGGTTTCCTTTGATAGTGCCCGCAAAAGAATGATCGACCGTAATTTTATGGATTCCTTTGGAAGAAAAATGATAAGCCCTACTGTCTCCCATGTTAAATACAAGTACCTTTCTTTTTCCGAACAAGATACCGACTAACGTGGCCCCCATTCCCAGTTTTCCGGTCGCCTTAGCGTGATCATTGATTTCATGATTGATGATGTTGAATAAACTTTGCCAACCAGCGTACGGCAATTCTTCCAAAGGTTGAACGGCTCTTTCCGTCCATGCGAGTTTTTCAAGCGTCATACGACTGGCGACTTCTCCGGAGATATGTCCACCCATCCCATCTGCAAGGGCAAAAATCAGAGGAGTCACCGCAGAATCTCGAATTCCGGAAGAAGAAAAAGAACCCGAAACGTTTCCGGCCACAATTTCTCCGGATACGTACATTGAATCCTCGTTATGCGAACGAAAATTTCCTTTTTCCGTAATTCCAAAATAATTGATAATCATGAAAAAATACTGCTAAATTGAAATAATCTTCAAATTTATATTATAAATATGTGTCATTGATAGCAAAGTTCAAGAAGAAATCTTTGTTAAATGATTTTTTTAAGATAAACAGGTGGCCTCATCATTATTTTCATTTTAAAACACCTAGTTCAAAGATTTTTTGAAGAATTTTCACTTTGCCGAATATCCGCCGTCGACTGGAATTGCAGTCCCCGTGATGAAAGAAGAATCCTCACTGCAAAGCCAGATCACAGTCTTTGCGATTTCTTCCGGAGCGGCGATCCGATGAATAGGGTGTAATTTTACGAGTTGTCTTTCCGCTTCTGTCGGATCTTTTGCGAGATGAAAAAGTTCGTCTAAAATTTCAGTCTTTACTGCACCCGGACAAATCGCGTTGATCCGAATATTCCTCTTTGCATATTCCAAGGCCGCACATTTTGTAAGTCCGATAACTCCATGTTTTGCCGCAGCGTAAGGATTGATCCCGACAACCCCGTTAATTCCAGATATAGAAGAAACATTCACGATCGCCCCTCCTCCGGTCTTAACCATTTCGGGAATCTGGTATTTCATCGAAAGCCATGTCCCTTTGAGATTCACGTTCACCACACTATCCCAAATATTTTCGGGATACTCATGCAGGGGATGATTAAGTCCCATGATTCCTGCATTGTTGATCCCAAAGTCCAGCCTTCCGAATTTTTCCAAAGCGGTATCAACCACCTTTTGAACCTGTTCTCCGGAAGTCACATCGCAAACTACAAAATACGCTTCTCCACCTTGAGAACGAATTGCGGACTCCAGCTTTTTTCCTTCATCCAATCTACGACCGCAAAATACGACTTTGACACCTTTCGAAACGAATTCGCTTACGATGGCTTTTCCGATTCCGGTACTTCCTCCCGTCACCACGGCGACTTTGTTTTTCATGGTACTTTCTCCGAATATTATATTAGGATTTTAGAATTTATTGTAAAAATTTTTTCCAAGCTGATCCGAAAAATCAGATTTTCCCGTAATTCGCGTCTCAAGCAACTATTCGTATTTCGAGATGATTCTACTTTAAGCCCTCGTTCTCAGAAAAGAGATATACCTAAATAACCAAAAAAAAATCCCACCGAGACAAGAATTCAAATCGGAACTCGACTTTAGATCAGTTTTCTCGTCTTTCCGTTTCGGACTCGGATAAGATATTTTTTTAGATGTCCGTTGATGATTTCCAGATCAGATAATTCCCTTTCGATGGAATAAATCCTTAAATCCTGCACAAGAATCAAAAGGTACCTAAGCTCCTCAAGATGCACCTTCGCTTTTAAAATATTTTTGATCTTTTCCGAGAGAATTCTACTTCCCCAAGCCCCGGCAATTCGAACAGGTAAAAGAATTGAGATCGAGCGGATATGTTCGAGAAGAGATCCATGTTCTTTGATTCTAGACATATCCGTTTTATTTCCAAGTGCATATAATTTTAGAATTAGGCCATGAGCAAGACGCAATACTTCCAATTTATCAAATTTCCAAATCTGAGTCGCGCTCTTCAATGCGGTTTTTTCCTGAATACCGACTGGTGGAGAAGAATAAGAAGGAATTTTTTCTTCGGTAAAAATTTTTCTAAAACCTTCGGGAACAGGCACTACTTTACGAATAGAATAGTCAAAGAACAAAACCCGGATTTTTACGAGAGCAACCTTCTCTCTTCTTTGATCCTTGGATAGACGGAACGTAAGATCGAAAGCTTTTTCTTGTAGATTGTCCAATACGACATCGATCTTGACTCGATCGTTATAGAGTAGTTCCCCTTGATAGAGAATTCCAGCATTCGCGAATATGATACTCTTTCCGTAAATATCCGTGACGGAAAAACCAAGATACTGAAAAAACTGAAGATGCGCTTCCATCACAATATCGAGAATGGACGCAAAAGACACGTGAATATCCAGAGCAAGATCTGTTTTACGTATGGAAAGTTCCGTTGAAAAATGATACCTTTCCGGAAATTCAATCTGTATCTCTGTCATCGTTTATCGACTATACCACAAGTATTTGGGACATAAGATCATTTTATACTATTTGAATTTACCTTTTCCTCTTCGACATGAAAAAAAATCTTTCCAACAAAAAGTCTTCAAGGAAAGATTCTGTTCTTTCTCATTTTTAATTTCGGTTATCGGAATACTCGTCTTGAATCGGACCCGAGTTTTGTTTCAATTTATAAAAAAGTTCTTGCTATGGCATTCTCAAAATTAAAACTTTCTATCGTTATAGTACACTTAAATTCATTCGGCGTCTGCCCGAGAAAAGAATTGTATAAAAACATTTGATAATTTTAAAAGAAGAAATTTTTTTATAACGATTTACTTCCTCGTAGGGCTATAACAAGAAAGATTCGTCCAAACTTAGAGACGAAGGATTCGTCGCGTCCGTATTACCCAGGGAATAAAAATCATTGGAAAAAAATGCGAAGATCTTTAAAAACCCCGATGAGATGATCCGAGAAATGGTGAGCCCGGGAATGTATTTACATCTTTCGGCGACCATGTCCAGACCCAATGCGCTTATCTATTCCCTCGCCCGTTGTTTCCAAAATTCGAATCCCGAATTCGTGATTAGCATGGCGGGAATTCATTCCAGCGCACACGCCCTCACGATCGCAAAGATCGTAAAAAAAATGATTACTGGTTTTGCAGGCGATAATTATCCGAAACCTTCTCCTAATTCATTATATTCTAATTTACTAGAAGGAAAACCATTTGAACTGGAACTTTGGTCCCTTCTCAGCATCGTTCAAAGACTGATGGCGGGCGCAATGCGTCTTCCAGGTTTTATCACAAACTCTCTTTTAGGAAGCGATCTCATTTTAGATAAACTAGGCAAAACCGCATTTTTATTACCAGATCCCGGACACTATCCCGTTAGTACAAACGGCTCTTATTCTCCAAATTATAAGGGCAAAAAAGGAGTGGACCTCGCATACATTCTTCCCTTAAATCCGGACTTTACTCTTTTGCACGCGGTAGTCGGAGATGAGGAAGGAAACTTAGTTCTCTGTCCTCCCAGCGGAGAGGGTTATTGGGGAGCTTTTGCGGCAAAAGAAGGAGTGATCGCAACTGTGGAAAAAATCGTTCCCAGAGGTTCCATTCCTGCAGAAATCGTTACGATTCCGGGAAATCGGGTAAGAGCATTTTCCGTCGCGGAATTCGGCGCACATCCTCAATCCCTTCGAATCTATAATCTTCCGGGAATTCCCGCATTCAAAGGACTTTCCACATACTTGGACGACTATGAATTTCAGATCGAGGCCAACGAAGCTGCAAACGCACCTTCTCGGGCCGACAAATGGTATGCAAACTTTGTAAACTTAAAAGGCGGCCACGAGGAATATCTGGAACGTCTGGGAAGTACTCGTCTTAAGAGATTAAAAAGTATTCCCGAAGAAAACAAAGCCGTCAAATTGGAGAATCCAAAAACGGTAAACGACTCAGAGCAGATGATCATCCTCGCGGCAAGAGCAATCCAAGAATACGTCAAAACCAACGGCTATAAAACAATCCTAGCGGGAATCGGCGCAGCTCATATCTCGGCTTGGACCGCGGCCCGATTTTTGGAAAAAGAAGGAATCGAAGTCAAAGTTGTCACCGAGCTTGGTTTTTTTTCGATGAAACCTCATACCGGAGACGTTTTTCTTTTTAGTCAATTACACGCTAAAAATTGCACAATGCTCTCCGACATCACAGGTATTTTAGGAACCGTTGTTCCCGACCACTGCCTCGGAGTTTTAGGTGCGGCGGAAGTAGATTGGTTCGGAAATATCAATTCCACAAAAACGTCCAAGGGCAAATTCCTAGTGGGTTCAGGAGGAGCCAACGACATCGCGGCCGTCGCAGATTGTATCGTGGTCGCAAAAGCCAATCGAGGAAGGTTTGTAAAACACGTAAACTACATCACCTCTGTCGGAGACCGAGTAATGGAAGCGGTCTGTCAATTCGGAAGATTTCAAAGAAAACCAAATTCGGATCACGTTTTCGAATTCTCTCACTGGATCTCCCCTCCTTCCGACGAAGAAATGGAACCGGAAGAAGCAGTGTTACGTTACACTTCTTGGCTTCCCCCAGACGAAGACATTCCTCTGAAACAAGAACCTCCCGTGACGGCAGAAGAACTCACCGTTTTACGAGAATTAGATCCGGAAAAGATTTACATAGAACAATTTATGGTATATACAAGACTTCCATAATAAAATGAAATTCGAATTTATTAGAGGCCCCTTATGAGCGGAAAAAATCAAACGTCGAACGGAATCAGAATTACCGGCTTCGGTCACTATCTTCCGGAACGAATCGTGACTAACGAGGAAATTCGTTCCCGTTTGAAATTTCCGGAAATGCATCCCGCCGAAAAAGCAGTGATCGGAAATATAGGAGTCAACGAAAGAAGAAGAGCCAATGAAACCGAAACTGCAATGTTTATGGCTTCGAAAGTAGCAGAAATGGCTCTGAAAGACGCAGGAAAAAAACCGGAAGATGTGGATCTTTACATTCTCGCGAATTGGACTGATCGTTATTACCTTCCCGATCTAGCCCCCCAAGCATCGAAACTTTCCGGAACTAAAAACGCCCTCGCTTTCGACGTTAGTACGGCTTGCACTGGTTTCGTTCATGGAGTTCAAACGGCATCCGCATATTTAGGAACGAACAAATTTAAAAACGCTCTTGTTATCGGAAGCGAACGATTCTCCGTCAGAACCAGAATGGGAGGTTATGGAGAATTTACCGCGGGAGACGCCGCGGCAGGTGTTTTTTTAGAATACACGGGAGATAAAAATTTCGGAATCATCGACTCCTTTTTGCAAGACGACGGTGACCTTTCAGGTATCATCGTAACCGGACCGCCACCGACAAGTTACGTGAAAAGTTATCCCGAACTCGTGAGCAAAGCGGCAGAACTCACTCTCAAGTCCATGGACCTGCTTTTGGAAAAAAACGGTCTTACCATAGACGATGTGGACTGGGTCGTTCCTCATCCCGGAACGGACGTAGTCGTTCAAGACGTTCTCAAAAGGACCAAGTTTCCGAGAGAAAAAATTCTTATGAATTTCGAAAAGGTCGGCAACACTTCCGCCGCATCCATCCCGATCGTATTATCAGAATATTATTATAAAGGAAAGTTTAAAAAAGGAGATTTATTCCTCGCCCCCGCCGTAGGAGGTGGTTTTTATTGGGGAGGGCTCTTATTCCGTCTCTAAACGAAATAGGAACATCGATACGTATGAAAATAGAAGGTTACGAAATAAAAGAAAGAATGAACACGGACTCGTCCACGGAGGTTTATAAGGCCGTACGATCGGAGGATGGAATCAACGTAATCATTAAGTACATCCCAATCCTGGACGAGTTGCATCCTGCTGTCGTAAATTTGAGAAACGAATACGAAATTCTGAATTATCTCTCATCCGACAAAATGATTCAAGCCTTCGGAATGGAAAAAATTCCGGAAGGTTTCACACTTATCTTGGAATTTGTTCCTGGGGAATCACTCAAACAGTTTTCCAAAAAGAAACCGGTTAACCTAAACGACTTTTTCAAAATCGCGATCGATCTTACAGAAAAACTTGGAGAAATCCATAATAAAAAAGTAATACACAAAGATTTAAAACCAGATAACATCATATTCAATCCGGATGAAGGCATTTTAAGAATCGTAGACTTCGGAATTTCCACCCGACTCTCCAAAGAAGAAACTTCCTGGTCCAATCCAAACCGCCTCGAAGGAAGTATCCACTATGTTTCTCCGGAACAAACCGGCAGGATGAATCGTTCCGTGGATTACAGAAGCGATTTTTATTCCCTCGGAGTCACTTTCTATGAACTTCTCACCGGAAAACTTCCCTTTGAAAGCGAAGACCTCCTGGAACTAGTCCACTTTCATCTCGCAAAATCCCCGGTCGATCCGCGTAAAGTCCGCGGCGAAATCCCGGAAGCCCTTTCTCATGTCGTATTAAAACTTCTTTCAAAAACCGCGGAGGAAAGATACCAAACCTCGGAAGGACTCAAATCGGACTTGGAGATCATCCGAGACAAATGGCTGGAGTCAGGAGACGTTCCCAGTTTCCCGCTTGGCTCCACGGATTATTCTCACGAATTCAAAATTCCTCAAAAGCTCTACGGAAGAGAGGGATACATCGAAGCGTTGTTAAACGAATTCAAACGCATGACGGAAACCGGAAGGACTAGCGTAGTCCTGATAGCGGGTTATTCCGGAGTCGGTAAATCCTCTCTCGTCAAAGAGATCAACAAACCTCTTACGGAATCGAAAGGTTATTCCATTTCCGGAAAATTCGATCAGTATAATCGTAACGTTCCTTTCAGTGCAATCATTCAAGTATTCTCCAATCTGATCGAACAAATTCTAACGGAATCTCCGGAAAGAATCGAAGACTGGAAAAACAAAATTCGCACCACTCTAGGTGCAAACGGAAAAGTTATAACCGACGTTTTGCCAGAACTCGAATTTATCATCGGAGAACAGCCTCCCGTTGCAGAGTTAGGAACTCAGGAAAACGCGAACCGTTTTTATTTGGTATTTCAGAATTTTATAAAAACTTTCGCCAACCAAGATCATCCACTTGCTATCTTTTTGGACGATTTACAATGGGCCGATACATCTTCTCTGGAGCTTGTCAAGAATCTAATCGAAGACGCCTCCGTAAATTATATTTTTCTGATATTAGCTTATAGAGATAACGAAGTGGACTCTACACATCCTTTTTCCACTCTGATAACGGGTTTGGAAAAAGAAGGATTTCGTCTAGATAAAATCCTACTCAAACCTTTAAGTTTGGAAAACGTGAACGAACTTTTGTCGGACAGTTTACGCAAGCCGATCGAAGAAACACTAAGTTTCGCCGAAATCGTATATTCGAAAACAAGAGGAAATCCGTTCTTCATCAACGAACTGCTGAAACAATTGTCCAAAGAGGAAGTCATTTCTTATCAACAAGGAAGTTCCGCAAGCTCGGGAGGATGGATCTGGGATCTCGATAAGATCAAAAAGACGGACATTTCGGATAACGTGGTCGATCTTCTCGTAAAAAGAATCAAGAAGCTATCCCATAGAACCCAGGAAACTTTAAAACTCGCATCCTGTATCGGAAGTAATTTCGATCTCGCAATCCAATCCAAAATTTTGGGCGCGACTTTGAAGGAAACCGCGGCGGCACTTATAGAAACCATGGAAGAGGAATTGATCGTTCCGATCGGAGACAACTACCGACTCGTAGATTCCATGGTAGAGATAGAAGAAAATCAGGATAAGAATTTCCAAACCGCGAAGTCAATTCAATTCCGCTTTCAACACGATCGAGTGCAACAAGCGAGTTACGAACTTTTGAGCGAGGATCAAAAACGATCCTTACGTCTTAAGATCGGCAGAATTCTTCTGGAAAACTCAAACGAAAAAACTTTGGAAGATTCGATCTTTGACGTGGTAAACCACTTAAACACCGGTTCTTCGCTCATTACGGAAAATTCCGAAAAAAGAAAATTAATACAGTTGAATCTTCAAGCCGCACAAAAAGCGAAACTCTCCGCGGCCTACAAACCATCAAAGTTGTATTCGGAAAAAGCGAGAGAACTTTTACTCTCTCTTTCCAAATCGGGTAAAGACGATAAGGGACTTTGGGAGAAAGAATACGACCTTGCTTATGCGGTTCACAAAGAACTCGCCGAAGCTCTTTACCTCAATGGAAACTTCGAAGAATCCCAGGAGATGATTCAGAATATTCTAAAGCAGGCAAAAACTCCCGTGGAACAAGCGGAAGCTTACAACTTGCTGATGATCGAATATTCCGCCCAAGGTAAATACGATCTCGCAATGCCAACCGTAATCAAGGCCTTAAAACCTTTGGGAATCGAACTCCCGATTTCCGGTTTTGAAAAGGTGGCGAAAAAAGAAATCGAAGAAGCAAAAAAGAATCTCAAAAATAGAAACATAACATCTTTGTTAGACGCCCCTCTAATGACGGACCCGAATCATATTTGGGCAGTGAATCTTTTGATCAGTGCTATTCCGATGGCTTACAATAAGGAACCCGCTCTTTTCCCAGTAATCTGTTTAAAGATGGCGAACCTTTTATTGAAATACGGAAACCTTTCCGATTCGTACGGATATTCCTGCTACGGAATGGTGCTCGTCGGAAAACTAGGAGATTATAAAGGCGCATACGACTTCTGCGAACTCGCGGTAAAACTCAGCGAGAAATATATGAATTCAGGCGGATATACCAAAGCGGCGAACATCCTCGCGAATTATTCCTCCTCTTTTGTAAAACACCTCAAGTTTTCCGAAGAAGTCAACATCAAGTGCGTCCAAGCCGCTTTGGATTCCGGAGAATTTTTACACGGAAGTTATGCCGCGATGAATGACGCTTCCAACGTAATGTTTCAAGGTAAGAACCTAGAAATTCTGAAACCAAAGATCAATCAGCTTCTCAAGTTCGTAAGAAAAGTAAAAAACAATCTTGCGATTGATACGATCCTCGGAACCATTCTTATCCTTTCCAATTTAAGAGGGGAAACCGAAAGTCATCTCGACTTCTCTTCAAACGAATATCTGGAAAAAGAATATATCGATCTCTGCAACGACCATCAAAGTTTGGCTCCGATCTGCACCTTTAAAGTGATGAAGGTTCGTTCTCTTTTAATGTACGGAGAACATCAACTCGCACTTCAAGAAGCGGAAGAAGCGAATAAAATGATTCTCTATCTCGGAGGTCAATATGGTCCGCTGGAACACAACTTTTTATATTCCCTCGCCCTGGCCGCAAATTACAAAAAAGTTTCCCCCGATCTCAAGAAAGAATATTTAAAAAAGATTCAGGAGAATCAGAAACAACTTTTCATACTAGCCGAAAGTTGTCCCGAGAACTTTTACCACAAATATCTACTCGTAGATGCGGAATTAGCAAAACTAGAATACAAAAACTGGAAAGCCGCAAGGACTTACGAAGCCGCAATTCGAGAAGCGAGGAAGAACGAGTTTCAAAACGACGAAGCTCTCGCCTGCGAGAACGCCGCGATGTTCTGGTTATCCAAAGGCAGCGTCAAGATCGCAGGAGAATTCATCAACGAAGCATTCCATCGTTACGGACTTTGGGGAGCCAATCTCAAACAGAGTATGCTCAAATCCAAATTTCCGGAATTTATTCGCGAAAGAGGAACGGGAATACTGCGCACCCATCGAACGATTTCCAGTACAACAGCGGCCGCAACCGAAGTTTATTCGGGCCAGACCTTGGATCTTCAATCTGTATTAAAAAGTTCTACAGCGATTTCCGGAGAGATCAAACTAGAAAATCTCCTGGACAAATTGATGAAAATCGTTATCGAAAACGCTGGAGCCCAAAGAGGTGTGCTCATCTTGAAAAAAGAAGGGAAACTCTATGTGGAAGCCGAAGGTTCGATTTCCAAAGACGACGTGGAGGTATTGACCGGAATCCCTCTTGGCAGCAGCAAAAATCTTCCGATCTCCCTCATCTATTACGTGGAAAGAACCAAGGAAAACCTTGTCTTAAGAAACGCAAATCAGGACGAAAAGTTTAACAAAGACGAATATATCAAAAATTCTAAAACGAAATCGATTCTCTGCGCACCGGTCATCAAACAAGGGGAAATTTCCGGAATTCTCTATCTAGAAAATAATCTTTCGGAAGGAGCCTTTACTTCGGATCGGCTTCAGATTATGAATATCCTTTCTTCTCAAGCTGCAATCTCCATCGATAACGCATTACTTTATGCGAATATGGAGGAAAAGGTCAGAGAAAGAACCAGAGAATTGGCCCAAGCAAATGCAGATCTAGAACTTAAGAATCAGCGTATTACGGATAGCATCACGTATTCTTTGAATATTCAACAGGCGATTCTTCCTTCGGATGATACTCTCGCGAAAAGCTTACGCGAACAATTCGTTTTATTCAGGCCGAAAGACATCGTATCGGGAGATTTTTACTGGTTTAGCAAAAAAGAAGGATCCGTTTTCCTTGCGGCAGTCGATTGTACTGGACATGGGGTTCCCGGCGCATTAATGTCCATGATAGGAAACACCTTACTCAACCAGATCGTAAACGAGGCGGGAATCAAAGATCCAGGAAAAGTTCTGGAACATTTAAACCGAAATGTACGACAAGCTTTAAAACAAGACACTTTAGGCGCGAACTCGTTAGATGGAATGGATATTTGTTTCTGTCGGATTGACGAGGATAAAGTGCTGTTCGCTGGCGCTAAAAGACCGCTCTATTTTTCAAAAGGTGACAAAATCGAAGAAATCAAAGGTGACAGACATTCGATTGGTGGAAGACAAAAAGAGGATTCCAGAACATATTCCACTCGTGAAGTAAAATTGGAAAAAGGAAAATCCACAATGTTTTACCTCACAACAGACGGATATATGGATCAACCGAATCCCCAAAGACAAAGAATCACGAGCAAAGGTTTGATAAGGCATTTAGAAAGCGTTCTCTCTTTACCCGCACACGAACAAAAGGAAAGGCTGTCCACCTTTTTGGATGAATATCAAGCGGGAGAAGTCCAGAGAGACGACATAACTTTGATTGGATTTAGAATTTGATCAAACAAGCAAAACTACAGGAGTATATTAAAACGAAATGATAGAAAATAATTCCCTAGAATTGTTTAAACAATATAGAAATGCCTATGATTATCAATTCATTGTTTCCTTCAAAGGTCGTTTATCGCAAGAGGTTCTGACGGAATTCGGTTCGATGATCCGAACTTCCTTAAGTACTGAATCGAAAATTAAAAAAATCTTTGCAGTTTTTATTGAACTCGCCCAGAATATGTTACACTATTCCGCGGAAAGAAAAGTCCTCGAAGATGGAAGAGAAAGCGGCGTTGGTATCATTATGGTTGATGAAAAATCGATTGGCTATAATATTTCAGCGGGAAATCTTGTATTAAATGAAAAAATCGAATCACTAAAAAACAATTGCGAAAAAATTAATTCTATGTCAAGGGATGAGTTAAAAGCTTATTACCAACGACAATTGCGCTCAAACAGACCCGAAGAAAGTAAAGGTGCGGGTGTAGGTTTAATCGATATTGCAAGAAAGTCGGACGGACCTCTTTCCTACGATATCTCGCCGGTGGACGACAAACACTCGTTCTTCACACTTTCTGTATATTTTACAAAGGAAAACTAAGAATGGAATCACTGCATATTCAGCAGACCAAAACCTCTCCAGAAGTCATCTTAGACACGGAACAGGGATTGATCGAAATTATCGGAGAATCTTATCCTGAAAATGCGATCGCATTTTACAAGCCCGTATTCGATTGGTTAAACGCGATGATGAATTCAAAATCGCAGGTTCAAGTAAAATTTCAGTTAGATTATTTCAATACGAGTTCGTCTAAAGTGATCATGGATATTCTAGATTCTCTCCAAAAATACCACGACCAAAACGGCAAGGTAAAAGTACTCTGGTTATATAAAGAGGATGACGATGATATGCAAGAGACAGGAGAGGAATTTTCATCCGATCTTTCCCTTCCATTTGAGCTCAAGTCCTATAAGTAACATGGATTGTTTTAGAAAGTTATATGGAACCTAAGGACTTCAATTCTTTTTTTGAAAACGAATTTCAATTATTAAGCGAAGTCAATGAAATCTTAGATAAAAAAGAACCCCTTGAACAGGAAGCTCTTTTAAAAGAGCTGAAAAAAATCAGAGAGGCTTACGAATCTCTTTTAAAGCAGTCTTCCAAACTCATGAAGATCGGGGATTCTACTCAGAATCGTCTGATTAAAACTCAAACGGAACTGCAGGATTCCAATCAAAGACTTGCATCTTCCTATCAGAATCTAAAGCAGTTAAGCGAAATCGGCCAGATGATCACCGCCAGTCTAGAACCCAAGATCATCCTGACTTCTGTATATGAAAACACGAAGTCCATGCTCTCCATAGATATTCTCGCATTCGGGATCATTGAAGAAGGCAAAAACGAAATCAAATATAAATTCAATTTGATCGAAGGACGTTATACTCCCGCGCCTTCGGTGGATTCTCTTACCGAAGGTAATCCCTCTTCCTTTTGTTATCATAACAATCAAGAATTGATTACGAACGATTTAGAAAAGGATTTTCCTCAGTATATTTCTACCATTCAAAAACATTTCGGAGAAAAGATAAGTTCGGTGGTTTATCTTCCTTTGAAGGTAGAAGAAAGATTCATCGGAATTCTTACGATCCAGAGCTACAACAAAAACGAATTCAACGAAAACAAACTCAATATTTTAAGGACTCTTGCCAATTACGTCGCGATCGGAGTGGATAACGCAGACGCATACAAGACCCTTTCCAAAAGAAACCGCGAACTCAAAGATTCTTTGGAAGAAATTAATATGTTAAACAAAGGTTTGGAAAAAGAAAGACAAAAGTCGGAAAGTCTTTTGCTCAATATCCTTCCTAAATCGACCGCAGAAAGATTAAAAGCTGGGGAAAGCGTAATCGCGGATTACATTAAGAAGTCCACGGTTCTGTTTGCGGATATAGTCGGTTTTTCCAAACTCTCCACACAAATCCCAACCCCAAACCAGCTGGTTGAAATTTTGAACCAAATCTTCACTTGTTTCGATGACATCGCAAGCAAATACCATCTCGAAAAAATCAAAACAATTGGCGATTGTTATATGATGGCGGGCGGAATTCCAATCGTAACCGAAGATCACGCCGAAAAAATCGCGTTAGCCGCAATTGATATGATCCAAGGTCTTAAAAATCTTCAAAAATCTTGGAAATACGAATTTAATATTCGAATCGGCATACATACAGGAGACGTAGTCGCTGGGGTAATCGGTAAAAATAAATTCGTTTACGATCTTTGGGGCGATTCCGTGAACACGGCTTCTAGAATGGAATCCCACGGAGAACCCGGCAAAATACATTGCTCTCAAATGGTTTACGATTCCCTTAAGGACTTATTCACATTTGAAGATAGGGGTATCATCGAAGTCAAAGGTAAAGGCCCAATGAGAACTTTTTTTCTTTTAGGTAAAAAGTAATCTTTTTAAACAGGTTATTCTAAACTCTTTTCAAAAAAACCTCAAACCGCCGCTCGTTTTGTATTAAGAGTCTGCACCAAAACCTTAAAAGAAACCAGTTTTAATCATTCGATAGGTTTGTAATGAACCCGCCGGAGTTCACACAGTTTACGTCCTTCGGGCATTGATGAATTTTTAAACGATTTTATCGTTGCTAACTCTCATAGAGTTCTAAGGTTTTAATTTTACACCGCCTCACTTAACCACCCAAAAGATTTGAATGATTTTAGAAAAGTCCATTCTCATTTTATTGCATCAAACCTAAGAACTTGTCCCAAAACCTGAGAAAAGAGATCGGTTCCAAAAGTTCGTAATAAAGCGAAAACGTAGGAGTTCCCACGGATTATGGCTCTTTAATAATTTACGGGTTTTCGAACAGATTTTATTGTTCGTGCACTCTTATCGGAGTTCTTACGATTCCAAAGTTTTGGGACAAGTTCCCAAATTAAATCTAAGATTATTAATCAAATCTATATTAGAGTTGTTGAAAAATTCCATAGTGAAGATTCACAAACTGCTTCGATCAACCATTTCCTGAAAATAGAAACAGATGAAGAATCAATTTTCAACAACTCTATTCTAAAGTGAAAGACGGATCGATATAAAATCATAGGCACTTTACGTACGGTACGGGTTCAAAAAATCTAAACATTTCGTTTAAAATCTTAATTCAATTCCAAAATTGAGATAAGGAATTTTATTTTTCTCAGTTCTTAAAGATTGTAATCCGTTTAAATAAATATATCGAGTTTCCGGATTAGCTCCAGGCACAACTGGAAAAAGCGGATTGAAAGTATCCGCGCTCACTGCAATCCTACTTCCGGTAATGTTCACAAGCTCCAAATACAGAGTCATTCTCCCCCAACTTGTAGGAATAAAACGATCAAATCTTAAATCGAATTGCTGATAATGAGGAAGTCTAGCGGACCGAGGTATGTCTGAATAAACCGGTTGGTAGAGAGCAAAACCAGAAGGACTAGAGTTCGAACTTGAAGAAAACTGAGGAAGATAAGGAAATAGCTCAGAAAGAATCTGTTGAGTAGTGCTAATTTTGGATCCAACCACAGGAGTATATGCATAATTCGTTAAATACGTAGCTCTTAAACCGATTTGACCCTTCTCGCCGAACTTCCAACCAATCACCATATTGAACATATGAGTTCTATCAAAGTCGTATAACTCTTCTTTCGATTTTTTGAACAAAACATCATAACTACCATCTCTATAAAAGTTTGCGTAATAGTGATCCGCATTTTCCTGATGAATCAATTCTTTTGCCGAACTTTCAGCAAGCCAAGAGGAATATTCTTGCCGATTCAATTCAGGTAAATTACGGTTTCTTTTCGTAATCGATTTTGTATAAGAAAGCCATCCATACAAACCGGACTCAGTTGAAGGTTCCTTTTTGACAAAAACTTCTACTCCGCGAGAATAACCGGTCATCGAATTAGAATAGTTTAAATTAGAACGCCTAATTAAAGATAAGTCGGCAGAAGGATCCAAACTTTCTCGCACTAGATCTCTGTTTTTAGAAAAAGGATCCATTGCATAAGGGTCCGCAACGGAAAGATTAGAAAATGTATTCTGATATCCTTCTATTTTAATATTCCAAGAATTTCCTATTTTCTGATCCCAACCGATTTCGGCGTGATCGGATTCTTCCATTTTCAGCTTAGGATTTCCAGTTCTAACGGAGTATCGACTCACGTCCGCAGGAGCTTGAAAGTGCCTGCCATATCCCGCAAAAATCCTAGATTGCGTATAAGCAATCTCCTTACTGATCCCAATTCGAGGAGCCGTTTTCCACTCTTTCGATTTATCATAATATTCCCTTCTTACTCCTAGATTTAAATTGAAATCATAAAACCTAAGCCTATTTTCAAAGAAAGTACCAATCTGTCTAGTTCTAACGGAATCCCCTTCCAAAACGGATTTTACATCCGAAGAATTGAATAACTGTTGATGGATGAAGTTATACGTAGGGTCCAGATCCATCTGAGAAACCTTCCCCTTGTAACCGATGTCTACCTCTCTATACTGGCCGCCGAAAACAACCTTCCAATTTCGTTTTAACAATTCTATTTCGGAAACATTTTCTATCTGTCTTAGATCGTTAAAGTATTCGTTTTGAATCGTTTGAACCCTTTTATACAAAGAAGGCGGATAAGCTATTTTGGCGATGTCAAAAACCAACAGATCCAAACCGCTTTCAATAACCTCGTTGAAATAATTTCTAGAAACGTTAAACGTATTTGTAATTGAACTTTTAGGTTTCCAAATATGCTGAATTCCGTCGGTTCTAAAAATGCGATCCAATCTCGCGGCGTCCGCTGCGGACGGAGGACTGGCAAACGATCGAGCGGCCTCCTTAGGATCGTATTGACCGAGTTCCTTAAATGGATAACGTTTATCCTTTGCACCGAAAGTCTGAAACGATATGGAATGATTTTCGTTCATATCCCAACCGATTCTTGCCTGATAATCGTTATAATCCGCTAAAAAGGTTTCCGCAGGAATCAAATTGGGAACCCTTCCAAAAATGACGTTTGGATAATATTTCTTACCGGATACGGAAACGTTTAAATCTTTTGTAATATTGCGATACGTGTATACATCGGTTAAAAAAGCGTTCAAATGAGCGACGGACAAATTCGAATCCCTTTTTTGAAATCCCTCTATATTGACAATTCCTCCCGTAGCAAATCCGTATCTCGCAGAATAGGAACCCGAATACAACTCTAAGGAACGAATCGCGTTATTGTTAATTACAGAAGTGAGTCCGTCCGCGTGAAACGGATAACTCATAGGTAAACCGTTAAAATAAAACTGATTTGCACGAGCCCCAGCTCCACGCATCACTAAAAAACCTTTTTCACCATTTGGTTTATCAGGTTTGTTCGGATTTACTTGACTAAAAATTTGAATCGCGGATTGAAAACTGGCTCCGGTATACGTCTGATACATAGGAGAAATCCCCGGCATGGATTGAACTGCTTTGAGCGCATCTCCAAAACCTCCGGGCATTCGAACCGCGTCTTCCTGATTCAGCGTATAGTTTGGAGGAGCTTCCGGTTTTTTTGCAGTTACGTTAATCGCTCTCTCGGAAACATTAGGATTAGAAACGAATTCTATACTAAAATTTTCTTGAGTCGCATTAACCGTTCTTTTTTCCGTAAAGCCGCTTTTCCAGATTAGAACCACTTCGTAATTTCCCCGATCCGGTAACTCTATCGTAATTTCTTTAAACTCGAAAAAAGAAATATTCTTCTCAAAATCCTTTCCCCGAAGTATCAGCTGCACGGGAATATCCGATTTAGAATTTGTTGATATTTTTAAACGGATTGGAGTTTTAGAAAATATAAACTGCGCCCAGCAGCTGATGGATAAAAGAATAAAAATTGGAATTATCAATTTCCGTATAGGCATAATAGGCCACGCTTATTTTTCGTGTGATTTCAAAAATTCGGAAAAATAAAATACAAAGCAGCAATTTACGAACAACTAATTTGTCTAATAGTTCTCAAGTCTACAAAAATCAGCGCTTATAGAATAAAAGAGAGGTCTTTTGAAAGTTTTTAGTAAGAACTATTTCAAAAATGTCCGAAAAAGAACACATCTAAAAGCAATAATACCATCGAAATTGAAAATCATAAACTACGAGTTTCCTAAAGCTTTGCTCATCTCTAGATAATAGAGTGTCTAAAATTCTTCATCAAACGCGGGATTTATGCTCAAATTAACGGTACTCTATTTTATAGGGATCAGTAGGACAGTTTTTTGTTATCCGCAAAAAAATGAATATTCAAAATGCTTCATGCGACATCAGCCGAGGGCCTTAATTACATCCGCAGGAGCCTGTACGAGTTCCACAAGTACACCTTCAGACGAGTATGGAAATTCTTCATTTCCTTTCGGATGAATAAAACATACGTCATATCCCGCGGCGCCTTTACGGATTCCGCCCGGAGTGAAACGAACCCCTTTTGCAGTTAGCCATTCTACGGCCTTGTAAATATCGTCCACCCAAAGTCCGATATGATTGAGTTTCGGTTCGTGAACCTTAGGACTTTTATTCGAGTCGATCGGTTGCATAATGTCGACTTCGACCGCGTAAGCACCCTTGCCCATTTTGAGTATATCTTCATCTACGTTTTCTTTTTCGCTTTTAAACGTTCCTGTTTTTTCAAGTCCGAGAATATCCACCCAAAAAGTTTCGAGTTTCTGTTTGTCTTCTCCGCCCACTGCAATCTGTTGGATTCCCAATATCTTAAAAGGTCTCATGTCCGTCTTTTTCCAAGTTTGATGAATTCTTTCGTCCAAAGAATTATCCTTTCTTGGTTTGGCAATCCTAATTGGTAAACGCTCTATTTGTATAGGAGCGTTAATCCTTACTTTTACAAGAAATCTCCGTCATGTTTTCGCTCTATAGAAAGAAACATTAAACTTTTACGTTCCTCTGTTTCAACTATTTCATTCTTTATGGAGTGCTTGATATATTCCGATTTGGGGAAAATGATCCGAAACGGTCCAAAGTATCTTTCCCTGATCCACTTTATATCCTGTTTGTTTTAAGTTGGAAGAATAAAAAATATAATCAATCGTCCGATCCGGTTTTCCAATCGCCGGATCGTTCGGATAATACGTATAATATTTTTCTCTTCCAGCTCCATTCAAAATATTGAATGGAACAGCAGAGTTCCATCGATCAAAGAGAGGTTTGATTTCCTGCTCATCCGAATAAAAGAAAGCGCCGTTAGGGTGCATAAGCTTTCGATCGAACCCGGGAGGAAGTAAATTAAAATCCCCTCCCAACACCCAATAATGTCCTGCAAGATCCAGCTCTTTCAAAAGGCCGGCAATCGTCTCCACCTGACTGCGCATCGTATCTGTTCCTTGAGAAAATGCGTCGAGGTGCGTGTTCAACACAGTAAACTTATCACCGCCTTCAATCGGTAAATCGTTTTGAAGAATTGCCCTTTTTAAATTGAATTGGGTAGAGATAGGATCTGCAGGCATAAGCGGTAAAGAATGCCGGATTCCGTCGGAAATTTTATATTTACTGATCGTCGCAAGCTTCATCCCCACACTACCCCAAATTTTAGGATGGGGAACAAAAAAGGATTTCCAATAAAAAGCTTCGCTCCTGCACATATAGGCGGGTCCGATCAGAGAAAGAACTCTTTCCAGTTGATCCTCTTCGAACGTATTTTTGGATCCATCATGAAGTTCCTGTAAAAGGATCACATCCGGATTTTCCGAACGGATATAGTCAGTTACTTTTTTGAGAGTTTCTTCGATCTCCTCTCGGGAAGGCCCAACATCCGGTCCGTCTCCTTCGGGTAGATCGTACCAAAAAACTCTTTTTTTTCCGGCAAGATATTGTACGTTCCAGACTAAAAGTTTGATCTTAGAATTCGCTTTCAAGATTGGAGCGTTTTCGTTACAAAGAATATTCGCAGGTTCTGCCTGATCTGGATGATACGTGATCGAATAGATCAAAATCAAAAAGGAACCGAAAAGAATTCCGAATATAGCTGCGATTTTTTTCAACCAACCCATCATTATCTCCTAAAGAACTATCAAGCGAAAGACATACGTTTAAAGAGAATAAAATTAGGGAAAGAAAAGCGAGTGTAAAGGATTTTCTTTTTGAAAGGGTGAAATAAAATTGGCCTTATAACTGAAGATGAAAACATTCTTTACGATTTTATTCCTAATCCTCATAGTACAAACATCCGTCAATTCGGAAGAACTCGAACTTAAAATCCGTATCAAAAACGGAACCACCGGTAAAGAAGGCAACATTGAATCTCTTCGAATTATAGCCCTTCAACAGGGGATGATTCCTATTAAAGAAATTGGACCTTCAAAAGGTTCTTTTATCGTCCCGAAACTTTCCGTTCCAGATCAGACGCCCATCCTTCTTCAAGCGAAGTACGCAGGAATCAATTACAACAAGATGGTTCCTCCGGTTCCTGTCCTTCGCTCCGGAGTTCAGGAAATTGTTGTATATGAAAAGACAAAGGAAAAATCGTTCGTGAGAACGAGATCCGCCATGCAAATTTCCAGAGGGAGAAACTTCCTAAGAGTCTTTAAGATTTATTTAATATCTAACAATACGATTCCTCCTAAAAGTTTTCAGGACGAGCAAAATCCTTTCGAAATTTTTGTTCCTTCCGAAGCAAGTGACGTAGTCGGCCAGTTGACTCAGGGAGAATCGAAAATGGCAATTCCCCTTCAACTCAAGGATGGCGCGAACGGAAAATTATTGGATAGAGCGATTCTTCCTGGAAGTTCGGAATTACAAATTTCTTATACGATTCCCGCTAGTAATCTTTCCACGGTCACGTTCAAGGATAGGATGCTCGCCGAAAAAGAAGAAGGCTTTAGAGCCGTCTTTTCAAAACCTCAGGACATGGAAATTTCTTTTATCGGAGCATCCAAACAGGAAAGAATTCAAGAAGACGTTCCTTCCGACATGAAAGCGTTCAAGGTAAACTATCCTTCCCCTAAATACGAAATTTCCATCTCAGTCTCGGGTGGGGCGCCGATTGCAGACACGGAAAGAGTCGATCGGAAGATAGAAAACGGAACCTGGTCCACGGAACGCTCTTTATTGGGGTTAATAGCTATATTAGGATTTCTTTTTACTCTTTCTTTCATTTTCGTTTTTAGAAAGAACTAAAGGTGTTTCTAAAAACTTACTTCAAAAGAACTTCACTTCGGATTCGTTACGACATCCGTAAAACTTTCAAAAAAATCTATTCGAAACTGCACAAAAACGGAGGTAGACTTAGGATGACTCATCTTTGAGATAAAAAGATGTCACATCCCGAATTTTCCGCAAAAAATTTTCGAGAACAAACAAAAAATTCAAAAACGTTAAAGATTCGAAACCGCGTTTTTCTCGTTTCTCTTTTTCTGTGAAGTCGGAATTTCCTTTTTCATCTTTAAGGAAGAATCCTTAAGATCAGAGTCTATCTTTTCCCTCTGAATGGTTTCTAAAAACGTCCGGATATCATTTAGCGCCACATCTCTGTGTTCCGGAAATTCGTTCATCAACTCGTGATAAAGTCCAGGATAAATCTTGATTCTTTTGTTTCTATAAATTAGATTTTTATAAAGTTCCGTAGAACCGTTTACGTCCACAAGCCCATCCTCCTGACCGTGAAGAATCAAAACCGGACATCGAAGCACGTTTGCTTTTTTGATCAGTTTAGGCCCGATTTCCAAAAGTTCGCTTCCCATCTTGAGGGAAATTTTTCCATGAACGAGAGGATCCTGTTTGTAGGCCTCGATCACATCCGGATCGTGAGAAAGATATTGAAAATCCAATTCCGCGTCCACGATGAGGGAAGGAGAAATTTTACTTAAAAAACTAGCTGCGAACTTTTTAAGTTTCTTTTTAAAATCCACTTTCACTATTAGCGCAGGAGAACCTAGAATCAGACCCAGAATATTATCCTGATTAATTCCCTCCTGAGAATACCGAAGCGAAACGGCTCCTCCGAGCGAATGTCCCAAAAGAAAAAAACGCTCCTTCTCCTCTCTTTTAAAAGCCTCAGAAACGAAATCCGCCAGATCTCTCACATATAAATCGAAAGAATCCGCATGTCCTCTTTTTCCCTCCGAATTACCGTGACCTCTCATATCGAAAGAATAAAAATTAATATCGCTTCTTGCAAAATAACGGAGCAAGTTTGCATAACGCCCGCTATGTTCTCCAAAGCCGTGGTGAAAAATCACCAATCGATTGGAGTTTGGTTTCGTCCAGGACTGGCAGTACAATTTTGATTTATCAGAACTGGATAAAATATAAAATTCTTTGTGATTAAAAGTCATTGTTAATACCGATTTATTTGAGAGAAAAGAATCATTAAAATGATACGGGTCAACTAAATATTATAGAACTGTTCAAAAATGATTTTTTTTCATCGTGACGTCATTTTTTTAAAACGGATCCATGTCCCGTTGTGCAGTTCGTAACAAGGCATCTCAAATTCCGAAATCAAATTCAAAGTTTCCTTGAGTTTTACTTCACTTTCTTCATTGTTTGGATTCGCTTCCTAAAAAAGGAAAAAATCAAACTTCATATAAAACCGGAGAAAATATGAAAAAAAGACCCTTAGAGAAAAGTCTTCTTCGCTTTTTTGGACTGGAAGAATTGGCGAATCACGGATGGAACTCGATTTTAGCATTTTGGATGATTATGGGAATGGCCTTCTTTCTTTTTGCAGATCAAAATTTAATCGCGCCTAACTTAAAAAACATCGGAGCTTCTTTCGGCCTTAATAATCAGAAAGATGTAGATTGGTATATCGGAGGGATTATTCCGATTCTATTCTTCATCTTAGGCGGAGCCGTTTCCGTAAGTATGGGCTATTTATCCCAGAAGTATTCGCGAAAAACCCTCATCATCTTTTCCGTATTTTTAGGAGAAATTCCCTGCTTTCTTTCGGGATTTGCGACCAGCTATTCTGAATTCGTAATCTATAGAACTCTTACCGGATTCGGTCTTGGAGGAATATTTCCGCTTCTTTTTACGGTACTCGGAGATTATTTTTCGGACAAATCCAGATCCACAGCCGCCGCTTATGTTTCTCTCTCGATGGGAATCGGTCTCGGAGTCGGTCAACTTCTCGGAGGAGTTTTAGGAAACGCCGATCCGATCAACGGTTGGAGAATGAGTTTTATCTACCTTTCTATTCCTTCTTTCTTTTTTGCGGTCATTTATTGGATCTTCTGCAAGGAACCAATCCGAGGCGGAGGAGAAACGGAATGGTATGGAATCGCGGAGAAATTCCCAGAAGAAAGTTTTCATCTTCGCTGGAATGACGTTAGACTCCTTTTCAGAAATAAAACGAACGTAGGAATCTTTCTTCAGGGAATTCCAGGTTGTGTTCCCTGGGGGGTTTTTTTCGTATTCTTAGTGGATTATTACGAAACTTCCTATCATCTAGACAAAGCGACAGCTACGATGCTTCTTACTTATGCGGCAATAGGAGTGTTTGCCGGAACATTTTTCGGAGGAGTCATCGGACAAAAAATTTACAACTATAACAAACGATATCTTCCTATTTTTTGTATGTCCAGCATATTGATTGGAGTTTCACCCTGTATCTATCTTTTAAAAGCGGAGGATATCGCAAATTCAGGACTTTTTATCGTAATCAACATCGTCACGGGTTTTATCATATCCGTCACTGGACCGAACGTGAGAGCTACATTAATGAATGTGAATATTCCGAAAAACAGAAGTAGCATGTTTGCTCTCTATAATCTCACCGACGACTTAGGAAAGGGCCTTGGACCAGCGATGAGTGCGGTGATTTTGGGTCTGACTCCGCAAGACCGTTCTTTAGGGCTTTCCATCTCTGTTCTTTTTTGGATTCCCTGTGCACTATTCTGGTTGATTGTATTGAAAAATTTTGAAAAGGACGAAAAAAACGTGCATGATTATCTAGCTTCTGAAGCCGAAAAAATCAAAGGGGCGATCTAATTGGACTTCGAAATTTATCTATTCGACATCGAGGGGACCACAACTCCCATCGAATTCGTTCATAAAATTCTCTTTCCGTATTCTATTGGGAAGTTCGAAACTTTTTTTCGATCGAACTCTCTTGAGAGAGAATGGATCGAAAAATTACTTGAAGAAGGAAAACATGATTCCACGTATTCGGGGCAACTAACAGATTCTCCTCAGAATTTAAGCGATTATTGCAAATATCTCGTTTCCGTGGACCGAAAGAGCGGACCTCTGAAAGAGATTCAGGGAAGAATTTGGAAACGCGGTTACGAAAATGGAGAGCTGAAAAGCTCCCTATTCACGGATGTCCCTTCGTTTTTAAAAAGAATTCAATCTGCCAAAAAGAAATCTGCCGTATATTCCTCTGGAAGCATTGAGGCTCAGAAATTAATTTTTAAATATTCGGACTTTGGAGATTTGACCGGATATTTTTCCGCTTACTTCGATACTGGAGTTGGAGGGAAAAAGGAATCAGCGAGTTATTCAAGGATCGCGGAGCAACTGGGAATCGCACCGGAAAAAATTTTATTTTTCACCGATATCAAGGAAGAAGCCGACGCCGCAAAAAATGCGGAATTTAAAACGACCTTATTGGAACGTCCTGGGAATTATCCGCAACCGAAACATTCCCATCCTAAAATTTCTTCTTTCGAAGATTTCAACCCTTAAACCAACCCAAGTTTAGTTTAAAAATACGAAAGTGTGCAAAGAGTTCCGATTTTCAAAGATGAAGTTGTGATTAGTGTTGCTACATTACACAAGATTCGTGATCCATTTCTAAATCTAACCGCTAAAATTCTTTTTTTGTGTCGGAATAAGTCTCCAGGATACTAAAAATCATTTTTGAATCGGTTCCAAGACAATTCCAGGCACATCTTTTTTCGAAGCAAGATGGAGAAATTGACCGATTCTTATAAGGTGAGACCCTTGCGAATCTTTTTTTCAATCCTTCTTTTTACCTCATCCTTCGGAAAAGTAGACTCAAGAGAACTCGTCTACGCCTTCCGAGAACCGGGCAAACCTGAAAAAGAAAAGATGATTCTCGTGGGCGAGACCGTACTTTATGATAAAGTGAAGCCGATCGAAGAAGAAGGAAAAAACAAATATCTCGACATCGGAGTCGATACGAGAGCCGACTTGGTTACGATCAAAATCAATTTCGATCCTGGACTCAGGGTCGGACAAACTTTATATCTTATCGAAAAAGATTTTGATCATAAAAATTACAAAAACGGAAACATCGTCGCACAAATCGAAATCAAGTCCATCTTTCAAACGTCTTTTATCGGTAAAAGAGCGAGGGGAATCGGAAATCTCGGACTCGTAAAGGATAAAAATCTAATGGTAGCGGCTCCTTTGGTTTCGGAAAAAATAGAACCAGCGATCGTCGAAAGAAAAAAAGGAGACTACCATTTTTCCAGAAACGAAATCGCGGAATCGATCCGCGCTTACAAACATACAATCAGCTTGGATCCTTCCTCGCCGATGGGCCATTTCCGCTTAGGACTTCTCTATAAAAAAACGGGAGAAGCTTATATATCGGCCGGATCGGAATTTTCAATGGCCTGGAAAAATCGGAAACGATTCGCGAACTCGCAAGAAGAACTCGAATTTTATACGGAATACATAAACTACCTCAATCACAAATACGAAACGCAAGGCTTTAAGAATCAGTCCATACTTTCCAAATCGATGGAGGTCATTCAAGAAGCATTCAAACTAACTAGATCAGATCCAGAGCTTCTCATTAATTCTGCTTTAACTTACTATTATCTCTATAGGGAAAAATCCAAATCCGACAAAACTCCGGCTCGGGCTTCCACAAATCGAAAAAGATCGGACGCATATTTCGAAATTTCCGAAAAACTCGTTAAGGACTCGAATAAAC
>NZ_CP024871.1:1062500-1210000 GCF_000306675.2 Leptospira mayottensis 200901116 | reverse complement strand
ACACGGAGACGGTAATAAATTCAACGCACAGAATTCAAGCAAGGATATCTACGCTTGTATCGACGGTTTGGAAGACAAGATCGTCAAACAAGTGAGTAAACATCACGACAAAAAAGCGAATCACTGATCAATTTTGTCCGGTGGAATTCTCCACCGGATTTTCCAAACTTAAGCTAAAGAATCAATGTCCTTTTCCAGAAAACTCGAAGAAGCAAACCAATACCTTTCAAGTGGGGATTTCGATAAGGCAAAAAAAAATTTCGATTTTCTTCTCGGAGAAGACCCGGAAAATCCAGAGGTAATCGCCGGCTATTTCACCTCCTCTTACTGGGACAATCGTATAGATCGAATCCACAATACGAAAGAAGGAAGGGAAAGAAGCCATCTTCTCGTTCAATATTTTTCTGAGTTTCAAAACGCCTTCGAACTGAGAAAATTTACTGGGACCTCTTCTTTTAGCGCCGTTTCGGAATCGGTTTTAGCAGAAGCAGTCGATCAGCTGAAAATCTCAGTCCAAAGGGAAGGACTTCACTTTCAAGATCCATCTGCGCTTCTGGGTCTAATACGCGAACTCATTCGTTTTAGAGATTATCGAAACGCGCTCGAAATTTTAAATTATTCTTCTTCCGTAGAAAGGAATTCCCCCGAGTTTCTTTACTTGAAAGCAGAATCCTTTTTTCAAACCGGTGAGGAAAGAAGGGCCATCCTTCTCTTTCGAGAAGCTTTTTTAAAGGACCCTTCCGCGGCGCCTCTGGCAATTTTGAAATCGGAACCGATCTTTTTCTGGATCGAAAAACTAAAAAGTTCTTATCAAGAAGAGTCGGACCTAAAAGAAGTTCTTCCGGTTGTTTTGGCGGAGCAAGGAATTTTCGAGGAAACTAGGAATTATTCCGAAAAGGAAATTCTAGGATATTATCAAAATCTAATTCGTTTGAAAGATACTTTGAGTTCTAGAAAAGACCTCTATGACTTTAAGATTCGTTGTAGAATCCTACAACATGCTTGTCTACTTATAGACGTTTACAGGGGAATGCAATACGGCGAAATCTACCAAGAATCCAAGAAAATCTTGGACTCAGTAGACCCGGGCTTTTTTCAAAGAAGACAGGACGGAATTAAGAAATAAAAAGTTTCTATTCCATTTGCACATAACCCATATTTGGTTCATTCAATTTCCACTTTTTAGATGTTAGTGATTTTACTTTACCCTAAAACTTGAACGTAAAGCTAAGGATTATTTCCCTGGGTTTGTTCGAGAATTCGATCCAATTCTTCCACAATTCCCAAATCCCCTCTTTCAGAAAAATATTTCCGGAGAGAATCGATCGTTTTTCTGGCTTCTGCAGTGGAAGGAATTTGTCTAAGAAGAACTTTGTCCGATTCGGATCGGAATTTACCGGAAGAAGGAATGTCCTGAAAATCCCCCGTTGAAGATTGCTCAAATATGGTACCGGATCTTTCGGACAAATTGGGAACGTTAGAACTTTGAATTCGATTATAAATTACGAATACGATTGCAATTACCAAAACGGCTGAAAAGGAAAATTGTAAACTACGATTAGCGAGGATATTTTCCCAGATTCTCTCCCATCCTTTTTCGGGTTCGGGCCGAATTGCTTTGAGTTGATTTTTCAATCGGATCGAAAACTCCTCGCCTAAGTTAATACTACGTAATTCTTTGTCCCTGAGTTCGGACATCGTTTTCACGAGCGAATTTTCAATCTTAAGTAAATCTCCGTCTTCCTTTCGAAGAAAAAGCGGAATTTTGAATTTTGACTGTAAACTTTCCATCTTTCTTACCTAAAGTATCCTTCACCCTTGCCGTCTTGTAAAATCAAATGTTTCAGGAATTCTTTCGCCTTAAAGAGCCTGCTCTTTACAGTTCCCACGTTGGTTCCCAGAACTTCGGCGATCTGCGCGTAAGACATCTCTTCGAAGTATCTAAGTTCAATCACCTCTTTATAGAGATCTTCCAAGCCGTTGATTTTGCTAATTAGATAGTTGGACTCATCACTAAGTTCAATTTTTTTTTCAAATCCTACCCGATCATCCGTTACCTGGTATTCCTTATCATCCATAGAATTCTCTTTAGCTCGTTTTCGTTTCGCTAACATGTCCTTGGATTTATTGACTACGATCCGATAAAGCCAGGTATAAACTCCAGAATCCGCACGAAAGTTACGAATCGATCTATATCCGGAAATGAGTGCGTCTTGAACGATATCCTCCGCATCGTCTCCATCCTTCACCATCGAAACCGCTTTGCGATAGAGCCTCTCCCGAAACGGATTGACAAGCTGAATATAAGCCTCATCATCCCCTTCTTTGATCTTTCTGAGAAGACCAATTTCAATCTCTCTTAAGGTCGGTTTTTTAGGGATGATTTGTTTGTGCTCTATCTTTGTAGAAGATGAATCCATGATTCAAAGATCCCAAAGAAAGCGGATATGGCAATCCGGAAACTTAGGATAGACAGGACAGAATTAGGGATCTTGCAAAGAAAGATTGATCAAAACCAACGATTCCGTCAAAACCATAGGCTCACGAAATCTAAGTCCATAGGCAAATCTCGTCTTATGATCCATCACTTCCGGAGCAACCCACACGATATCACCCTCGAATTCAAGACGTTTTTCCGATTCCTTTTCAATTACGGAACCGTAAACTGGCTTTGTGACGTCCAAGTCCTCTCCGTTTAAGATAAGACAAATTCCAGTCTCGGAAATATTGACGAGCTCTGCATGAAGTGTAATTAGACCAAATTCGATTTGTATGATATAATCGGCATAAATACCCGGATAGTATCTGCGACTTCTCGGCTGTTCGTCTGGATTACCCAACATATCCGGATCAGAGTTGAAGCGAAACGAATGTTTGTCCAGAAAGATTTTGCCCCGATCCTTTTTGAATCGACTTTCCTTCAGGCATAGTTCGCATTAGTATAATTCCTATTAACCAAAATTCTTTCTATAATTAAAATTGAAAATAGATGAACGGCAATTCCAGATCCGGGGTCAAAAGAGCCAAAATCACTGCAATGATAGGATAAAACGAGAACTCGAACCATACGGGTGGATCCCATTCCCTCTTTTTTTCGAAGATAAAATAACCGAGCCACTGACCAGCAATCACACAAAGGATAACCGGAATTCCCGTCTTGAACATATAAGGACGCAAACCTCCTTCGGTATAAATGAACATCTTTTTCAGCATGATCCAACCTTTTGTAAAAGACTCGGCACGAAACCAAGTCCCTACGGCTACCGATACGAAACAGGTAAGAATGATTTGGATCGGCGCCAATATTTTATCCGGAAGTATCCGAAAATCCCGAAAATGTTTTTCCTTTAAACTTCCATAAAGAGCTTCCAAAAGTAAAATTGTCCCTTGACAACTTCCCCAGATGACGAACGTCCAAGCCGCCCCATGCCAAAAACCGGCCACAAACATCGTAAACCAAAGATTGAATCTATGACGAAAAGCCCCCGCTCTATTTCCTCCCAAGGAAATATACACATAATCCCTAAGCCAAGTGGAAAGAGTTATATGCCATCTTCTCCAGTGCTCCGTAACGCTTCTTGCAATAAAAGGCATTCGGAAATTCTCCGGTAGTTCGTAACCTAACAACAATGCGGATGCATAAGCCATATCCGTATAACCGCTGAAATCGCAGTAAATTTGTATGAGAAATAAAGTAGCTCCTAACCAAAGCGCAACTGTTCCGTAGCTTTCGGGATGACCGAAGATTTTTTCGATGATCGGGGCAGCATTATCCGAAAGCACAACCTTCTTGATATAACCCAAGATGAAATAACGGATCGCCTTTCTAAATCGAATTTCCGTTAAACTTTTAACCGTGTCCAATTGAGGTAAAAAGGTCTTGGCCGTCACGATCGGCCCCGCTACAAGTTGAGGAAAAAAAGAAACGAACAATGCAAATCGTAAAAAACTTTTTTCGGGAAGAATTTGCCTTCGATACACGTCGATCGTATAACTCAAAGATTGAAACGTATAAAAGGAAATTCCCACGGGAAGAATAACGTGTAAAATCGGAAGCGCGTTTTTTACTCCGAAATGTCCGAGAAATAAATTGATGGAGTCTGCAAAGAAATTATAATATTTGAAAAAACCCAATATAAAGACGAGATTTAGAACCAAACTGACTGTGATTAACGCGAATCTGGTCCTTTGATCCTGAGAAGAACCAATTCTCGCGGCGAGAACAAAATCGATCACGGTGGAAAGCAATATCAAACCGCCGAATCTCCAGTCCCAACTCATGTAAAAATAATAGCTTACGACGAGTAAAAAAAAATGAGTGAAAGATAGAGCTTTTGTATCGCTTCCGAAAAAGTATGGAATCAAATACCAATAAACCAGGAATACGAAGATAAAAAATACGAAAAATTCTAAAGTTGGAAAAAGCAAACCTTTCGCTCCCGATCTCCTTCTATCTTTTTTAAAACCTGGATCCGGTCAAGGAATTATGCTCTCAGGGTCTCGTTCACTCGAACTCGAATTTACTCTTTGAAAAAAGAAAAACCTTGCATAATTTTCCAGAAGCGATTCAATTTTCAAAAATTCGATCAAGGAGTTATCCTTCATGCAACAAAACAAATTTCGTAAGACAGTCGTAGCGATTCTTGCACCGATGATTTTTTTCATTTCCTTTGCAAACTGTTTCGGTAAGTTTGCAATCGTTAAAAAAGTGTACGAAGTAAACGACAGTTTTAATATTGGCAGCGGCTTATTGGCGAAGTTCATTAAGACTCTCGTAATGTATTTTCCTTTCAGCATTCTTTATGGGGTCGGATTTTTCTTCGATTTAATTCTCTTTAACCTAATCGAATTCTGGTCAGGAAGCAACCCGGTGGGCTATAACGAATACGACGAAAATGGAAAATACGTTAAGACCTACGAAGAGAACGGAGAAAAACTTTTACTGAGTTATTCCGATTTTGGGAAAAGATTGGATATCCAACTCGAAAAAGAAGGGAATTATCAAAACCTGATCGTCTTTCGCGCCGAACCCGGAAAATTTTTCGCACAAAAAAACGGCAAATTAGAAGAGGTCGTGATTTCCTCCGAAACGATTGGATCTAAAACGATCCTGAAAATGGCGGAACAAGGCAAACTGAAGTCCAGCAGAGTAGTCGATACAAAAACGTTAACCGACCTAGAAGCAAAACTAGTTTCCAAACCTCTTTAACGTATCTTAGTAATCGGGGAGTTCCCCGATTACTGAACCGCTCTCACTCGATCCGGAATTTTCAGCACTCCGTATTTGCCAATCTTTCTTTTAGAAAACCAACCCTGATTTACTTCCAAAGCATATAGGGCCTTTTCGCTTGAATGATACAATTCGGTCGTTTGATTGGGCTTCATATCGTGCACATCAGTGATTCTTTTATCCTGATTGAAATACGCTATGCTTAAAGGGATCCGGGTATTTTTCATCCAAAAACTCAAATATTCCGGTTTTGCGAAAACAAAAAGCATTCCTTCATTTTCACCTATAGATTTTCGATACATCAAGCCCCTGGCACGGTCCGCAGGTGTATTAGCGATTTCCACAAGAAGCGGATGTTCATCCACATAGATCGTAATTTTTTCGAGTTCCCTAGGATAAACGTTGTATGCAACGCCAAAAATAAAACCGAATATAAATAAAATTTTGAATTTGGGTGCAAGCATTGCTATTTTTCCTTTGAGCAGTGAGTTGCGACCCATATGGAAGTAACACATCAAGTTTCCCTTTTAATTTATATTTCCTGTATTTTTAGTAAATTTATTTTCGAATAAAACGAATGAATCGACCCATCTGTCTTAGATTGTTGTAGAAAAAAATCGCTTTGGGAAGCAGTTTTGAAACTTCCCTGCCATAAGAAATTAGATATTCGTTTTTTTTAATACCATAGTTACTATCGTTAACTGTTAATGGCCGATATTTTCGCAGCGTTAAAACTGAGGTGGTCTTTTTTCCAAAAACGCGGTCATCCCTTCTTTGGACTGCCCTCCATCAAAACATGCACCGAACGCTTTCTCTTCGATAGAAATCCCGTCTTTCAAAGTAACATCCAGCCCTTGTTGGATCGTTCTTTTGACTCTTTCGATCGCCTGAGGTCCTTTTTTCAGAATGGAATTTGCAATCGTTTTAGAAAAAGCTAATACATCTTCTCCTTCTTTTACCAGTTTATTGAGAATCCCGATTCTATATCCTTCCTCGGCAGCGATCATATCACCGGTAACCACGAGTTCGATCGCCCTTGCATAACCGATCAATCTTGCAAGTCTTTGTGTTCCTCCAAAACCAGGAATCAATCCTAAGGAAACCTCGGGCAATCCTAACTTCGCCTTTTCTGACCCGACCCGTATATCACAGGCAAGTGCAAGTTCCATCCCCCCACCGAGGGAAAAACCGTTGATCGCGGCGATCGAGACAATTCTGGATTGATGCAATTTTTGGAAGACCGCATTTCCTAGTTTGGAAAATTCCTCTCCCTCGGAAACGTTTAAGTCCTTCATTTCAGCAATATCGGCTCCAGCAACAAATGCCTTTCCTTCTCCGGTTACGATTAATACTCGGATATCTTTATCCTTTTCAAGAACATCTATTTCTTGACCGATTTGAGCCAACACCTCTCGATTGAGAGCATTCAATGCGGAAGGCCTTTGGATCGTAAGAATCGCGATCTGTCCTTCTTTAGTTACTTCGATTAATTTTCCACTCATTTCTTTTTTACTCCACTTCCACGATGAGAAAGAGGGTATCGTCCTCCAGAGCAACGTTTCCGAAAAAGTTTTCGACCGCCTTTTGCACGTTCGCCTTAAAGACGCCCAGATCTTTTTCAAATCGATTCTCATTCAATATTTCAAGTAGGCCTTCCGTTCCAAGAAATTTTCCTTCCCAATTCTTGTTTTCTATCAAACCATCCGTGTATAAAAAGAATCGATCCCGTTCTACAAGAGGAAGTTTGACCTGTTCTGCGATCGGCTTTTTGATCCCGAAACCGAGAATAGCGCCTTCTGTTTCGACCTCGTGAAATTCCTTTGTAAAAGATCCACGAATCAAATACGGATGTCCCGCGTTCGAAAACGTGACCTCTCTGGAAATAAAATCCAGAAACATGTAAATCGCAGATGCATGATAGGAATGAAATTGTTTATTTAGGGAATCGTCTATGTAATCCATCAGACGGGATGGATGCACTTTCAAAATGTAAGGCATCGTCGAAACCATAATCTTTACCATCGAGGCGACAAGTGCCGAAGCAATCCCATGTCCTGCTACATCGGTTAGAAAAATTCCAGTGTTTCCTTCCCGAAGTTGCACGAAATCGAAGAAATCCCCTCCGATATGATTGGGAGTAATCCGCATCACCTCGTATCGAATTCCCTTGATGCTAAGTTTTCCGGGAAACAAGTTTTCCTGAACCTGTTTTGCAACTGTGAGATCCTGTTGTATGTATTTGTATTCCAGATCGAGCTCGGATGAAATTGAAATCAATCTTTTCACGATGATCACTGAAGAAGTTCCGATCACAATACAAAGCCCATACACCACATCGGGCACGAAAAGGATTCTTGGAAAATCCTCAAGTCCGAGCTCCATTCTTTTGATCGAAACGAAAATAATATGAAGACAAATCGCGATCATTCCGGTCAAAAGACAGGAACTTTTTTTTAATCGGAACATCTGGAATATTACGATCAAAGATATTAGTAAAAAGTAATTATTATAGATTTGAAGGCTTTCCAAATCCCGAAATCCATAGAAGGATTCGTGAAACAGATTCATCATAAAAAATATGATGACGGTATTTGAAATATGAATTACCCAAGAGAGAAATTTTTCCTGAAAGGAAAGCACCAAACTCATCACGTTGACGAGAAAGATGATTCCTAAGTATAGAATTCCTCTTTCCGAATCCCGAACTTCCGAAATCGCAAAAGTAGAATACATCATAAAATGCAAAAGGAAAGCTAGTCGTATAAACGATTGGTCGATTTTTGTCTGATCCTTCCAGGATTCAGCTTCGCTATAATTGAATTCCCTTTCAAAAAAAGTGAAAGGATTTAAGAAACCGGATTTGAGTTTACTGAATTGTTTTATCCAGGTCATAGTGAGTGATTTCCGATCCGGAAAGATAAACTTTTAGATTCCAACCAGATTCCAAATACCGATCCAATTTTTCCGAAATTTCCAGCGCTTCTTTTTCATCGTTCACTCTGATAAAAAAGGAAGCCGACCTGGATTTGTAGTTATAGGGATATCGTTCGTTTAATAAAAGAGCGACTCTGATATGATCGGCTCTAGTTTCTATTATGATATGGGAGACGTGTTTTCGGTTGATAATTCTTTCGTGAATGGAAAGGTCCCAGGGGTTCGTTTCCGCGGATTCAAGCGAGCCGAAAAGAAAAAGCACGGATAAAAGGAAATAAAACATCTTCGTTTCTGAATCTTTCGATCCCGGGAAATTTGTCGTCCACATTTACAAGACTCCGGAATAGCGCAAATCATTCCGATTGCCTATCTCTTTTTTTCAATCCCAAAACCTCCCAGGATTCGGATTTACTTATTTTCGGCACATTGAAAAAATCCGTACTATGCCTTTACAGCGTTCCCCTAAGCCCGATCTTATTTTATCGAAAATGACAAGAGGCACATCCCAATTTTGGAATAAGTTCTTATTCTTTTTCAGCGACAATTTGAAAAAATATCTCAGAATGTTTGGAATATCACTCATCTCTTTGGGTCTTTTTTTCTGCAAACCTTCCCAAATCCCAATCGGAAATAACCCGTATCATCAACTCTTTACCAATCATCCAATCACTCGAGCGGAGCGTTATTCCCTATCTAAAGGTTGGGAATACAGAATCTCCGGTCTAGACTCAGACGAGCGAAACTTTATCCAGGAAATGAATCAAATCGACGGCTTGCCTGATCCTCCACAAATGGAAACCGATTTGGAATTTTGGAAAAACCGGATACGTGTCGTTAGAAAATCCCTTCCTAATTCCGTAAACACCTTGCTCGATCATACTCTTTTCCGAGTGATTCTTTGCAGAAATTTGGGAAGTACCGGTCTCAGTTCTTTCGTTTACGATGGCTCGACTCCCTTAGGCGGCGTAATTTTTTTAGACACAGATCTGTTAACTCAAACCGCCAACGAATGGATTACGAAAAAAGAAAATTCTCCATTTTTTCCCGGTAATGTTCAAATCAAAGTGAGAATCGAATCGGATGCCAATAATCGAATCCCAGAGGCGATCGAATACATTTTGTTACACGAAGTAGGTCATATCGTCAGCGTTCAGAAAGGAATCGTTCCCGATTTTCGGGAGAAATATAGAAACTTTAATGCATTCGAATTTTCAAAAGGGATTTGGGAGGTAGAAAACGTTTCGTCTTGGGATTCGTCATTTCCACTCCGAAAGGAAATAAAATTCTATTCTTCCAAACCGATCGACCTCGAAAACAACTGGAAAAAGATTTACCCCGTTTTAGAAAACACTCCCTTCCCTACTCTTTACTCCGCGACAAACGGAGACGACTTTTTTGCAGACTCTTTCGTTTCCTACATTCATACGGAATTGCAAAAGAAGATCTGGACTTTGGAAATTCTTCAAGATGGAAAAAAAATCTACGAGATGAAAAACGGAATCCAAAAACCCAGATGTAAAAAACAAAAGGAATTTTTGGATCGTCTTTTTTAGGATACGTTCAACCTCAAAGCCATTTGTATTCCAAACGAAGCGAATCGTTCCTAAAACCTCACTTCCATTTTGCCAAGATTTGATAGAATTGTACAAAAATCAAAATTTCATACGACGTCCTTCGTTAGTCGCCTCTCAAAGGTTCTATAAATAGGAATTTTTTCGTTTTCTCCTGGGCTATTTTGTCATTCAACCCAGTTTGAACTTGGGAATTATAAAATACAAATATCTCTATATAATTTATAAAGATCTAAAAACCGAATCGTTCATTTTTCACGGAAATGCCAAAATTTGAGTAGGTTTTCATTTCCGATTATAAAACTTGCTATTTCTATTGTATGAAATTTTCAAAAATGCGTTTTTGTTCTAATTCAAAATCGATTCTGTTCGATTGAATTTCATCGAAAGAAAAAGTTTTTCCTAGTTGATTCTTCTCTTTGCTTTCTATTTTTGTTATTTTTTCTGGGATCAACGTCAGGCAAAGTTAGACAATTTGGAAGTTTAAAATTCAAAAATTGGGAAATAAAAAAGTAACAAAGCGTGAAATACATGAAATCTAAATTTTACTTTCTATTTTTGTTCCATCTATTTTTTTTCTTTGAATTTTCTTTGAACGCTGCCGATATTGTCCGCTTAAAAAACGGTTCGATACATAGAGGCAAAGTGCTTTTGGAGGACGAAGAGAAAATTTTTCTTGCGGAGCATGACGACTATATCCGTTATATCAACAAAGAAAACGTTCTCAGTGTCACATACGAAAAACCGCAGGACAAAAACAAAAACACTTTCTTCTCTTCCGACAAGGATAAAATCCCTAAATCAGAATCCACCCGTGCAAATCCATACGCGGGAATCGCGACTCCGATCGAAAGAGAACCTCCCCACGCGAATTCTCAAGGAAACGAAACGACTATAGACATTACCCACGAGATCGTATCGGACTTTATCTGGAGGGGACTCAGTTTTTCGGGAGAGATGGCCAATCGTCGTAGGAACGACAGTTACGCTTCCACTACTTTTGTCCCTTCCTATCAACCTACGATCAATATCAATACCCCATTAAAGGGATTTATGATTCAATTTTGGGGCAATTTTCAGCTAACGGAAAGAAACGACCGAAACAATGACGGACGATTACAATTGTTTCCGGGAGGCCCGGGGCCCTCTTATCCGGGACAAGGAAATCCGTTTATGGCTCCGAATCCGGATCTTCTCAATCAAAGTTGTGTGTATGATACTCAAAATAACTTATTAAAAGAGAACTACACAACCGGACCAACTTGCGGCGGAATCGTCCCAAAACCCTACAAAGAACAAAACGGAATGAAACGAGCAGACGGTTTGTTTTACGCGTTCTATTATACTTTCGAAAAAAACAGTTGGGGAAAGTTTACAGTCGGAACTTGGTTCTACAATACGTTTCACAAAAACCCCGCATATGTTTCAACTCCATTAGGAGGTTATAATTCTCTTGCAGCTCAAGGAGTATCGAGCTCAAACAATACCTCGAATCAAGTGACAAGACTCGCTTGGCAGGAATACTATATCTTTTGGCAGCTTCCGGAATTTTCATTTCTTCCATTTATCTCTTATCTGACTCCGACAATTTCCTTTTACACTCAGATCAGTGCGGAGAACGCGAGTTTGGCGGCGGGAAAAAATTACCTTTCTCTTTATTTAAGTCACGAGTATTTCAAAGAGGATTTTTTTAGAATCACCCCGGCTGTCAATATCGGGTACGAAATGTCCAATAATATCGTGGATAACAGATACGGAATCCAGGACATTACGAGTAGTTTAACCTTCTATTTCGGAAAATTTTTCATCAAAGGGAATCACGTATATAGACCTAATCTGTATATGTATGATACAGACAATTACTATGGAGCAACCGGAGGATACGTTAACCGAAATACAAAAGACGGTTTGATCGTCGATCCCTCGAAAGTAAACGGCCCTTTGAATCAGTTTTTATTGGACCAGATAGCGAACAGTCCTTTGATTCCGGATGCGGGAGACGGTTCCCTGAGACAAATGATCCGAGAATCCTATTTATTACAGAAAATACCCGCGCATTTATTTTGGTTCAGCATCGGATTTTCGCATAGCTTTTAAAATGCAAAAGAAAAGGGGAAACTTATGAGCATAAGGTTTCGAATATCGTTATATCTATCCCTAATACTCATGGCGGGAAGCCTTACAATTACCGCTATGAGTACTATTACGGCTTACTTTAAACTTTCTCAGGATATCAAAGATTCCTCTACCTTGGTTGCGTTTCGATACGCTTTTGAAATTCAGGACTTTTTCGATAAAGCCTTAGGCGGTTTAAGAGGACTCGAATTTCAACTTTCGCATGCAAAACCGACAAGAGAAGAGACTATCGAAACCTTGAAGGATCTCGCTCAAACGGATCCGAACTACTTCGGAGCTTGGTCCGTTTTTGAACCCGGAAAATTCGATTCCAAGGATTCTCAATACGTAAACAAACAAGGTTACGATGCTACCGGAAGATTCGTTCCTTACGTAAATAAGTCGATGGGGCCTGAGAAATCTCTCGTTTTGGAAGCGGTTATTTACTACGAAAATCAAGATGCGAGCGGATACTTTTATAATATTCCAAAAAAAACAGGATTGGATTTTATCGCGGATCCTTTCGCTTATCCGGTATCCGGCAAAGAAGTCCTAATGATCTCCGTCGTCAAACCGGTACGCAGAAACGGAGAAATTGCCGGAGTTGTAGGCATGGATATTACAATGAAAAACATGCAAAAGATGTTAGCTCCGATCCGTCCTTATCAGGGAGAAGGATACCTGAGTCTGATTTCTCCGGGCGGTTTTTACGCCGCAAACGGACTACAACCGGAGCTCGTTGGAAAAGAGATTCAAGATCCTGAATGGAAAAAACAAATTTTGGAAGGAAGCGAGAAAAAAGAAATCCAGATTTATGAAAAAGATCAATCCATTCATTTTCTCTACTCTTTTTATATCGGAAATTACAATAAGAAATGGATCTTAGAAGTCTGCGTTCCCAACAACATCTTTTGGAAGAATTTGTCGAGAATCATCCTGGAAACGATCGCCGCTTCCTTGGTCACAATGATCGTCATCGTAATTCTATTGAATCTAATATTTCAAAAATTGATCACGAATGGGATTAATTCCGCAATCTCTTTCTCCGAACAAATTTCCTCCGGCAACCTGATCGTAGATAACAAATACGAACGTAACGACGAGATCGGAAAACTTCTCCTCTCTCTTAACCAAATGAAGAACAACATCAAAAAGATCATTCTTGAAATCAAAGGTTCTTCTGAATCCTTGAATTCCACTTCCGATAAAATGGCGGAATCATCGAAAAATTTTTATGACGTCGCACAAATACAAGCTTCCGCGTCCGAAGAATCCTCCGCGGCAATCGAAGAATTGGCCTCTTCGGCCGAAAATGTGGGTAAATCGATGGAAAAAGCTATTTTCCACATGAAAGATATTGACGGAAACGTAATTCTTTTAAAAGAACAAATCACAAAAATCAATGAAGAGATGAAATCTCTCTCCTCTCTAGCGAGTGAATCGCAACAACAGGCTATCACTGGCGAAAGTTCCATGAATCAATCCACAAAGGCGATGGACGAAATCGGGGACAGCGCTTCTCGGATCAACGAAATCCTTTCCATTATCACCGACATTTCTGAAAAGACCAACTTACTTGCGTTAAACGCCGCTATTGAAGCCGCGCGAGCGGGAGAGGCTGGAAAAGGATTTGCAGTTGTCGCGGAAGAAATTTCCAAACTCGCATCTCAAACTTCCAACAGCGTTCAAGAGATCGGACAACTCGTGGAATCCACGAATCGTGCAGTAACCAACGGAACCGGCAAAGTAAAGGAAGCATCCGATATCCTCGCCAAACTCAGGAGTTCCGTGGATATGTTCGGGGTTTCCGCAAAGAACGTTTTGGATTCCGTAAACACTCAGGAAAAAAATACAGAGAAAATCCATCACAGCGCAAGCTCACTCATGAGTTTCAGTCTTCAAATCGAAGAAGCCGTCCGAGAGCAAAGACATGCTTCGGAGGAAATCGCAAAGACAATCCTCAGCATTTCCGAAGGAACCCAAGAGATTGCAAATGGCGCGGATGACCTAACCGGATTTTCCAAAAACATGCATACTCAATCGGAAGGATTGCTACGTTTTATCAATCAGTTTAAAATATAAAAAAGATATGCTTACGTTAGTTCCACCGTTTAAACGATCCAAAGAAACCTCTGCTTGAGTTTTGGAAATGAAATTAAACAGACAAGGTAGAATCGGATTTTTACGGGATAGTTATATTTCCAACGGAACCTTTACATGAACAAAGATAGTCTTCTCGTAATCTTAACTTGCTAATGCGGTCGTAATGGTGGAAACCAATTCCCTTTCGTCCCAAGGTTTTTTGAGATAAGAACGAAGATTGATCTCTCTTTTGAGCGCTTCTATGGAAGAATCGTCCGCGTGCCCCGTAACGATCACTTTTTGAATATCTGGATATTTATTGTGAACCTGTCTTAAAAACTCGTCTCCCTTGACGTTAGGCATCAACCAATCGGAAATGATAATCAGAATTCTGACGTCTTCGTGAACTAATTCTTCGATAATCTGCCATGCTTCTCCAGCATCGAGAGCCGTTTCATATCTGTAACCGTCTCCAAAGTGACGTTTCACCTGAGACTTCATGCTCATTAGGATCAGAGCTTCATCATCTACAAAAAGAATCGCTTTATCCAATCGCAGTACTCACCCTCACTTATTTTATTCGACTCATTGAATTATCAAAAAACGCAGGGTATTAGATTATTTGAAAAAAAAATAATGACAATCGAATTTTAGAAAACGATTAAAGTGGCACAGGGAAAATCTCCGGAGCCGGTTCCATAATATAATATCCCTGACAATATTCCACACCTAAGGAACGAACTGTGTCAAATTCCTCTTTTCCTGTTACAAATTCTGCAATAACTTTTGCACCAATTCTATGAGCCATTTCAGTCATCGCGGAAGTGAGTAGATAAGGAGTTTTACTCAAATGAATTCCCTGTATGAATTTACCGTCAATCTTGATGAAATCAGGATCGATCTCCATCAACCTTTCAAAGTTGGATTGATCTACCCCGAAGTCGTCTATCGCAATTTTACAGCCACATTCTTTCAGTTCTTTTAAGGTTTCAAGGCCTCTTTCGCCTCCACGCAAACGATCGGTTTCTAAAATTTCAAGCGTTAGGCGATTCGGGGCAACTTCATAGTGTTGGAGACGACTAATAACCCAAAAAGCAAAACCTTTCTTTTCCAAATCCGATTCAGAGATATTTACCGAAAAAGAATATTCCGGATATTGCGCAAAATATCGGATCGATTTTTCAATCATAATCGGAGTCAGAAGACGAATGATCCCGGTCGATCTGGCGATCGATATAAAACTCGCGGGCGAGTAAACCCTATCCCCATCCTGAATTCTCGCAAGACATTCAAATTTCGTAATCTTCTCGGACGTATTATTATAAATTCCTTGAAAATAAGGAATCACGTTACCCACACTGATCGCGTAGTTCAATTTTCTTCCCAAGATAAGATTGATCTGGTATTGATCTCCCGCTTCCATCGTGTTGGAATAGTTCATCAGTTCGAGCTCACTGTTCTGAGCCGCGTGCATCATCGCAATTCTAGCCTTATAGTAAAGAGAAGATTGATGAGTCGCTACTCCGATCGAAACGTTCACACGAAAAGAAACTCCCTCGGCCTCAATGTATTCCGACCTAAGAAGGATCCGAAACGCGACCAAAAGAGAATGAAATTTACTTTCTTCAATTTCGGAAAGAACGGCGACCTCGTCCTGATAAAGATAAAACAGATTACCGGATTCTCCCATAAACGAGGAAAGAGAAGCGAGAAACTGATTCAGTACTTTATGATACACTCCCACTCCGAAATGTTGAGTCGTGGAGGTTGAGGATTCGATCCGAATCACGGCAAGGGTGGACAGCGTTCCTTGAGATTCTCTTTCATCTAAGATTTTTCTCAGGCTTTCGAAATTCGGACGGCCAGTTTCCCGATCGTACAGTAGAGTTGTTTCCAACTTTCGATTGAGTTCCCAAAGGTAAAGATCCGAAAAGTAGGATTTTAAGGCCTCTCGGATCGTAAGAATCAAATCGTTAGAATCCCAAGGTTTCGGCAAATATCTGTATAAATTAGCATGATTTAGTGCGTTTCCGATCGCATCCGCTGAAGCCTGGCCAGTCAGCATAATTTTTCGAATATTCGGTTTTTTATTGTGAATCCGAATGAGCAACTCGTCTCCATTCATGCCTGGCATCACTTGATCACAAACCACGACAGGAATATCGATTCCCCTTTCGATACATTCCTCTAAAATGCTCCAGGCGGATTCGGCATCTTCGGCGATTTCAATGTCGAAATCGCTATCGAATTCAAGTTTGAGTTGCTCTTTTAATCCCTTTAAGATGCTGGGTTCGTCATCCACCAAAAGTATGACGGGTCTTTGTTGTGTATTTTCTTCCTGGGAATTTTTGTTTTCGTCCATTCAAATGATCCTAAAACAGTAATTCGTTTAACAGATTCTCCACAAACCCGCGTTAGTTTTCGAGAATCAAACTTCCATCGATAGCCGAATTTACAATTCTACCCTTTCATTATAGGACGCCAATTATCTTTTATATCTCCGATCAAATCCGGAATCTTGTAAATTTTGAAAACGAAAAAAAATTAGTTTACCCAACAACCCCAGTGTCTATTGGAAATTAGTTGGACTACGACAACACAAACGCTTGCAGAGAAAACGCCCTTTGACCCACTTGCCGGATTTTGGAGTGAATCAATCTCAGGAAATTGGAGGGATAAAAACTCGGGCTTCTATTTCTAAATTAAAAAGACATAGGAACTTAACCGATTCCTCTTAGCGATCATACGTAGTGTCCTTGCAATCTCGTTTTGATGATGTGACGGCAAAGTCTTGTTGAATCGGCATTGTCAGCAATTTTGTACCAAGACATAGAAACCGGATCCTGTAATAGATTTAGCGGTTCTTTTTAGGCCGTTGAAGGTTCTACCCTGCCCCGATCTTCCAACGTTTTCTCCTTTTACCCCACACAAACAATTTAAAGACAAGGCCTCGTAAAAGAATTATCCCCCAAAAAAACACGGAGGTCCCCCCATTTTTCCGGAAACGAAAACCCAGCACTCTTAAGTTTTAGTCAAAACCAACACCTAAAACCGCTCCAAACCCAACCTTAATAATTTGTCCCGCAAACGGTTTCAGATTTTTTAGAAAATTGTGATTGCATTATATTATGAAAATCACAAGATTCGTCTTTGTTACAAAACCGAACATAGATCCGCGTGACTACACTTCCGATGAAGTCAGCTAATCTTTGTTAGAAATTGAATTTGTAACGGTTTTGTTAGTCTTTAAAAAACGATGTTAGAAAGAATCAAACGATCTAAAACGAGTCCGGCGTCCGGGAATAAAAATTTCCCCTATCGTCTTCCGTTTTTAGTCTTTTTTCTTTTGCATGGAATTACTGCTTTTACGGTATTATCCGTTTTAGTCGACTCGGTTTCTAATAAAACATTAGATCCTATTTTAGGATGGTCTTTTGAGTCGGAAAGTGAATTAGAACCTAATTTGCTTGAGTTACAAAAAGAAATAAACACGACTAAAAAACCAAAGATAAAATCGAAAGAATTAAAAACGGAAGAATTTGATTCAGAAACTTTTTCAGAAACGGTAAATCCAGTTTCTACAAATCAACCGGAAGCCATTGCAAACACAGAGCTTTTACCGGATCCGGATTTGACCTACAACTTAGAAACAACCGGTGCTGCGTGGGAAGCAGAAATGGAGCTTTCCATAAAAGAAAATAAAATCCATAATTCGAAGAACGACGATTTTTCCAAACACAAAAAGACTACACATTTCGATCGAACGGAAGAAGAACATTTTCCGGATTTTCAGTCAGGATCGAAAGAGAACCCAAAGAAAAACACAATCGATGAAATTTCAAATTCTGATTTTTTAATAAAAGATCAAAAAATAAAAACCTTTTTGGTTTCCACCGATTTTCCCAATCAAGAATTCGATCACATTCAAAAAATTGAAACCTCGAAACCGGAGCCTCCCGACGAAGTTCAAAAGATCAAAACCTCAAAGCCAGACCGTCGGGACAAATTGACTCAACTGTATATTTTAGAAGTAGAACGTTATTTGTCTCGTAACTCTCAAAAGAAAAACGGGGCACCTTTGTCCAAAGAATATTCCGAAGTTGTGATTGATGCTTTGGAACAAGTTCATTGGAAAGACGACTTGAAGTTTGATTCTTTGGAACAAGTTCATCGGAAAGACGACTTGAAGTTTGATTCTTTGGAACAAGTTCATCGGAAAGACGACTTGAAGTTTGATTCTTTGGAACAAGTTCATCGGAAAGACGACTTGAAGTTTGATTCTTTGGAACAAGTTCAATCAAAAACGATTCCAACAATCCGACAAGATGTCGCGGTCTTAGAGACAGGTTTTGAGGAAGAAACCGCCAATCCACAAAAAGCAATCGAATCCGTTTCAGATTTGAGGTTTAAAGAAAAAGTTAACAATCGTTTTAGTGAAACTGTAACAAACCAAAAAGGAGTTTTGAATTTAGAATTCAATTCTGATTCCTCCAAAAACACGGAACATAGGTTTGGAAAAGTCGAAGATATGCTTGATTCCGCAAGTTGGGAATGGAAAGCCGACACCTTTGAGATTCGTATTTTAGAGAATGTTAATATAGAGAAATGGGCTTGGGAATATATCCGAGAAAAGTCGGAAGAAATCAAAACCGGACGATTGCAAAACAATTTACCCTCTTCTCTTTCTGAGAACGTAGAAAGAACTCCGTTGTATCCTCCGAGACGGGATCAATCCAATCTAAAAAATCAAAAAGTCACTTCGATCAATTCGGGTGATACCCGGAAACATTCCGATTTTCTAATTCTATTAAGTCATCTTTTGGAAGTCCCGAACCTCAATCGGAAACTAATGCGCTATTATTCCATCCGTATGAACGGACCGCCCCCAACAGTTCACAAACAGGTGTAAAAACATGAGACAAAACAGAGATTCAAAAAACAGATCCATCACCGACCTAAAACCGCGTTCAGAAGACGGAAGACAAACGAACTTCGTTTCGCTCGTTCCAGACAGAGGACAGAAAGAAACGGGGGAGATATTACATCACGATTTTAGAATACAGTTTACGGAGACAAAAAATAAAACTGCATTAGAAAAACGAAATATTCTCGCTTTTAAAAACCGTTTTTCCTTTAAAACGAAGATCGTCAGTTTAATAACGATCCTCGCCTTTCACGTAGTTTTTGTGTTACCCTTATCGATATTAGGCGAACTCTCCGCCCAAAGTGTGCCGACACTCGGATCGACAAAACAATTTGCAAACGACGAATTAAAACCTTACGTGGACGCGGCAAAAGCCGGAGCCACGGATTCGGGAACGTTTTTAAATTCGGTGAACAACGGAGAACAAGTTTTAGAAGCCGCTTGGGAAACGGGAGTCAACGCGGAGATAGAAGCCATCGTGGGTGGAGTGAATAACTCGGACACGGTGAATAACGTAAACGTTTACAAAGACGCGGTGAGAGCACAACTGGAACTGCAGAAACAACAGGCAAAGAACCAATGGATCGCGGACGTAAACGCATACATACAAGCAGAGTTACAAATCTTTTTAGCGACATTATCCCAAAACACATCGAACAACGTAACATCGACGAACACAAATTCGGTGAATACGATCAATCCGACTGTGCAAACTGTAACCACTACTCCTGCCGCCCAAGCAACAAACCCCGCACAAGCGGCACAGAGTTATTACCAAGGAACCCAACTCTGGGATTCTAAATGGCAGGATTTACTTAACAAACAAAACACCTGGGAACAGAATTCCTTAAATGCGATCCAGAATGGAATCCTGCAATGGAATCAATCGATTACAGGACTCGAAAATGATAAATTAAGTTATTTGAATGGAATCGAACAAACAAAAGCCCAATGGTTGGCGAACAAACAATTGATTGCAAACGCTCAAAGCCAAATGAGAAACGCGCTTCAATCCACAATTACAAATATACGTTCTCAAGAAAATCAATTGAAAACAAATGCATCGAGTGATCCGAGTTTGACATCCGTGTTTGGGGACATGGACGAATTGTTGGAAGATCTACAGGAGGCTCTGAATTCTAACGCATCCCTCGGCACGTTAGCGCAAACACTGGGAAATTTTTTCCAAAGTCAGATAACAAACGCAACCGCAAAAGCAGACTACTGGAATATAACAAAATGGCAGGAGACGTATGCGACTCAAGTTTTAGAGTTTAAAAAAGAAGTGGCAACCGCAAGCTTAAGTTGTAGTGGAAGTAGTTCCTGTAACAACCTGTCTACCGGACCACGAGCGATCACGTATGGAAACGACGGAAACGTATATGGTTGGGGTGCGACTAACGGAGGTTTTCAAAACGGAGTTTTGGTAAGCACTTTTGATCCATATACGGTAATGAATCCGAATTACGCGGAACTCAATCAACAATACCAAAGTTGCCAGACTCAGGCGTCCGGATCTCCATTCGGATGGATAACTTGGATATCCTATCCATGTTCAAATTTTGGATGGAACGGAGAGAATGCACCGGTTCAATCCTATACTGTAGTCCCCAACAACAGCACGGGATACTACAGCGCAGGACATTACGAAGCGACGTGTAACGGATCGGATGTAGGAGGAACTTGCCTTGGAGGAACCGGCCACTACGCGTTAGACTTAACTGATTGTACCGGAGCTCCGTTTGGAGTAATGTGCGGCTATAGCAGACAATGGCATACGGACGACAGTTATTCCACCTCGGTAACGGAAAGTTTTAGCCAGGCACAAAAAGATCAAATAGCGACAAACACAAAAATACGAAACGCGGTCTATGGAAATTACAACACTGCGTTTGGATTGTCTTCCCAAGCGGGGAATGCAGTTTCAAATTCAAGCGTTGCGCTTGAAACAAAAGTGTGGTTAGGCGGAAGCGCTTTAAATAACTCGAATTGGTACAATTCTCTTGGATTGATCGAACAAGTACAGGTTCAAACCAAATACAAATACATAGACTCTGCGATGCAAGCAAACCAGAACTTTTGGACGAGTATGAAAACTCAGTTTACAAATATTGCATCTACGTTTTTGTCACTCGTCAATCCGTTGAAAGACTGGGAAGAAAGATCGCAAACATACGAAGAAGAATACCAAGCAAAACTATTAGAACTGGAACAAACGAAACAATCTACAATTTCCAACTATGATAATCAGATTAATCTCATGAAGGCGGCAAGAGGAGCCTGGGTCACAGAAGTTTACGGTTACCAAATGGCAGGAATTGCAGGAAGCGCAGATAACGCAAATAGCCAATTTAGAACGGGACAAGAAAACTGGGACGACACAATATCAATCTTCCAACAAGCAGAGTTAAATTGGTATTTATCCGCAAAAGATATATTGCAACAAGCGGTAACTGCAACTGACGGAGAAACACAATTCCAAACAAACGCAACCTCACAAGCAAACCAACTACAAACACAAATTACAAACTCGGAGACAAATACAACCGGGCTTTACAACGCAGCAACAGGTTTGTATCAAACGTATCAATATGCAGCGGCAGGAAACGTAATGCAACAAGCAATTACAAACCTGCAAAACCAAACAAGTTGGAACGGACAAGGAGCCAACCTCTCTCAAACAATCGCAGATTCTTTTGGAAGAAGCGAAGCCTACAAAACAGCAGAACTCAGCGCAAGTAATCGAATCAATGCATTAGCACAAACGATTTACGGAAACGGGGCATATATCGTAGACAATACAGAGTTAAATCAGATTCAAAATCAAATTACAACGAACGGACAAAACCAAACGTTTTGGCAAAACGAAATCAATGGAAATAGCGGAGGATTTAACTTTAACGGAAGAAGAACCGCAAGTATATCCACAACATTAGAATACACGAATATTAGAAACGACATTGCAGTAGCAACAACATTACAAACAGAAGTGGTCGACGAAGAAAGAGGCTACTTAAAAACTGCAAACGAATACTTTGAAAAATCAGAGAAGTACCAAGAGTTAGCGGACAAAGCAAAGAGCGAAGCAAAGTTCGATGAAGCAGCCCTTTACACAGGATATGCAGTGAGAGAAAAGAGCAATGCGATCGGATTCCTCAAGAAGAAGTATTATTCGTTAGGCGAAGAAATTACGAGTGAAATAGACAACCGAGGATTGACATATACAAAAAATTCTTTCCTGAGTTACAGAGATAACCTACTCAACAAAAACTTTCAGAATACAACTCAAGTTCAGAAACAAATCCAAGAAGGAAAGAATCAAGTCGCCGGAATTATATCCGAAGGAGAAAGTTACAACCAAATCCAAGGAATGATCCAAACAGCGGCAAACTTAAACAAACAAGGAGAGGAAAACAAACAAAGAGTAGAACGGTTGCTACTCGAATCCAAAGAATTAGCAAATCGTAATATCGGAGAAGGACTTTTGGATGGATTGCAGGAAATGATTGCAAGTATCCAAAGTGCATTACCACAAGAAGTATCGAACAACGGAGTCGCTCAATACATACAAGCACAAGAGAAAGAGTTGGAAGAAAAACAAAAAAAGGCAGATGAACTACTTTCTCACATGAATTTACTTGTGACGAATAACAATGATTTGGCGGCGTTGCAAACCCTACTCCAAGGAAGCAGCCAAGCAATCAACTTGGCAGCAAACAGCGCAGTGTCGAAATACTTAGACGACTACGCAAAAAAACTCCAAAAAGATAACGAAGAAAGAAGTAACCAACTCCAAAAGACACTTTTAGAAGCGCTGACAAACGGAGACGAATACAAATATCTTAGAGAAGCAGGATACGGATTTAGAGTGGATGGAGAAGGAATCAGCGCGTATCGACAGATCTACAGCGGAGAAATCGAAATCGACGGAAGTGCGATGAAAGGAGCGAGTTATTCTCCCGATTTAGAATATCAATATATTAGAATGGAAACTAAATTTAATCCGGGCAATTTGAGCGTGGACATGATGAATCCAAACGCGACAAGGTTCAACGCAGAAATGGTACTGGGAGTTAAAAACTACATCGACAATCTGCAAAAGAACGTAGAACAGATGTTTGCTCAGTTTAGCAACAAGACAAACGAGATCAAAGAAGAATACGCACAGAATCAAGAGATCGAAAGTTATCAAAAGAAATTGTATGAAGCGAGTAAAGAAAATTACTTAGCAGCCTTCCAAGCTTTACCAGGCGAATTGAAAAACATGTTCGAAGGAGAAATGGGAGGCTTAAAAGGTTATCACGAACAAGGATCAAAATACAACTTTAGCCAAGGAAGCTTCAAAGGCCAAAGCGGAGATATGAAGAAGATCGGCAAAGCGATGTATGAAGGAGCTTCGATCGACGACACAGTTTTTGGAGGAAGCAGAGAATTAAAAGGCTCGGTGAGCGTCAAAGGGATTCCTGTGGAAGTAAGCTACGGAATGCAATACTTGATCGTCACATCCGGATTTGATATTTCAAATTTAGGATACAACTTCAAGTTGAAGGGAGTGGGAACCAATTACGTCGACAATCAACTCTCAAACGTAAACCGAAAATATACCGTCTACTCCGAAGACATTCAAAATAGAATCGAAAAACAAGCAAAGGCGAATGACGCGGAGAAGGAAAGCAAGGGATTTCTGTTTAACGTATTAAACGGAATGAGCGGAGGACAAAAACCTCATGAAGCCATTAAATCCGAAGTTCAAAGCCGCATAACGGGAGCAGTTGCAGAAGCAACCGGATTGCCTGCGAGTTTTGTGGGAGCCCTTGTCGGCGGTTCCAACATGAAACAAGCGATGAAAGCATACGAGAAGAGCGTGACCACGGAAGCGATATCGCAAGCAACCGGAATTCCCGCTTGGTATTTAAACCAAAAGATTTCTGAGAAAGAAGCCAATCATGAGATGGCAAAAAGTTTTTCCTACAACATGGGTCGGGGTCTTGGCACGATGGCGGCTGTTGCAATAGCGACAGTTGCGGTAGGTCCAGTCGGTGTCATCGCTCTTGCGGCAAATCCAGATGTGACGAAAAAAGTGAACAAGTTCTCGGATCATCTGGGTAAACAAGCGTATGAAAACCGCGAAACGATCGATACAGTAATAACGGTTGCTGCTTCTGCGACGGCAATCATAACAGGTGGAGCGAGTTTAGTAGCGCTTGCAGCTTACAAAACGATACAGGGCGCGACGGAAGGCGGCGTGTTGGGTGCGCTCGCTGGAGCAGCGACGATTGGGAATGCTCCTCTTTCGATTGCAACTGGAGGTCTTGTAAGCTATGACCTAAGCTACTCGAGAGAGAAAGGATTTGGAGCAAGTGTTGGGGGCGGCATGAAGCTGATGGAAGGCCTTGGAGTTGGAGCCACACTCAGTTACAACGAACAAACAGGATTCGGCGGATCCGCGGGTTTGCAAGCGGGAACAAGCGCACTTAGCTTTAACGCGGGAATAAGTTATTCCGAACAAGGAGGAATTTCAGCTAACGCTGGCCTCGGAGTGGGAATGGGTAAAAACGCAACAACAGGATCCTATGCCAGCACTCTCAACTTGGGAATGAGCTACAATCGCCAGGACGGATTCGGAACTAGTGCGGGACTGTCGTCTAACAACAATCATGTTCTACCCGGAATGGGAGCTACCATTAGCAGAAGTGAATATGCTGGTTGGGGCGCAGACATTTCAACTGACCAATACGGCAAAGTAGAGGGAGGCGGAGGCAGGCCGAGCTTTGGAGGTGTCAGCGGAGGACTTGCATGGAGTGAAAGAGACGGTTTTACCGCAAGCTTTAACGTAGCCGGCACAAACGCTCTCAGTTACAATTCTCAAACTGGTCTTTCGTCTAATGCCGATTTTATAGCTCAGTATTCTATGAACAATATTCTTGCTCAAGGTGTCGCTGAGACGGATGAAGAGAAGGCGTATGCGGCGGCAAAAGCAGAAGCAGATTCAAGAGCTGCGCAAAATAGGAACAATTCTGAAAATGGAGCGGCGGCTGTTAGTGCGTCAGGATATGCTACAGCAAGGAGAGAAGGAGAAGATGGTGCAACACCTCATTCCAATGGGGAACCGGCCGATCCGGTAGACCAGAGAATTGCTCAGCTCCGGAAAGAACTGAGTGAAGGGATTTCGCTGGCCCATGATAACGGAACGATGAGTGACGCGGGTAATCCGGCGTTGGCAAGTGCAGCGAGAGAACTTTCGAGTAAGACGGCGGAGTTGAATCGATTGGTGGCTTCGAAGGAAGCCGGAGGAACGACGAAACCAGCGTCTTCAGGAAGTGAATCCGGAGGTCTTCTTGATGGTATCAAGGGTTTATACACCAAAACGAAAGAATTGATATATGGCCCGGAGGCAAAACCGCGAAGTGCATATGCGGATGATCGTTCGGCGGCACAAGGAACTCGGATCGGAAACGAAACAGCGGCTTATCTCGATTACAAAGAAGGAAAGATTAGTAAGGCCGATTACGAAGGACAAGTAGCGGCAGAGAGAAAAGCATATTACGAAGCGACCCAAGGAGACAGGAACAAGATTCCAATGGGATCGGGATATACGGATGTATCAAAAGACAATTTAGGAAAGTTGACTCACTTAGAAGGTATCAAGGGAGTAACCGGTCGAATCGTAGAAGATGCAAATGGAAACGTATATTTCAGAACGAAAGCGGATGGAATGGGTTCTGCTTCGATCCCGATGGAACCGACAAAGATTACGGAAAAGCCTTGGACGGCAATTGATCCGCACAATCAGAGTAAAGATCCAGGTGCAGTTGACTTGCATGCTCCGTATGGAAGTCCGATGACTGTTATGCGATCCGATGATGGGAAGTTTAAAGTAACAGGATTAACTAATATGTCCGAAGGCGGAAATTCTCTCAGGCTTGAATACAAACTCAACGGTGTTAAAAGACAAGTAGACCTTCGTCACGGCCAAAATCAATTTCCAAGCTACGTGATTGATGCGCTGAAAGCCAACGAAAAGCCGATTTTTGATAACGGAACCGTAGTCGGTTGGACCGGGGTTACAGGACAACATGGAATTGGAAATGATGGAAAAGTAAAATATGATCCAACCGATCATTCTCATTTAAAATTTCAAAATTCGAATGGTAGTGATTGGAAAGATTGGGGACTTCCTGCGATGGGGTATTAACAATGGAGAGGAAAGGAGTAAAGTATGAAGGTTCGAAGAATAACATCTATTTTGATATTTCTAATATTGGTGGGTTGTGTGGGAAAAGCAAAAGTAAATGATCCGACGGAAGAAGCTTTGGCGTATTTGAGTACTTTGGCTCCAAAGCATAGTCAACTGACTAAAGGAAAATTGAATGAGTTAGAAGGAATTAGTTTTGCTGGGACCCCAATAACGGACGACAAGTTGAAATATCTTTTGATATTTCCAAACTTAGATAATCTTACATTAACTAAGACAAGGATTACAGATGCAGGTCTTGCTACTTTGAAAGACAGCAAGATTTGGTCATTAGACATTGATGGAACGTTAGTTACAAACAAAGCGATTCAGGTTTTGAAAGATTGGAAACATTTGAAAATTCTAAATATCTCATATACGAATATCGACGACGGAGCCGTAGAAGATATTTTAAAGTTGAATATTGGAAGTCTCACTGCTGCGGGAACGAAACTTTCTGAAAAATCAAAAGAAAGAATTAGAAAGAAAATGCAATTTGAAGATGATGAATATACAATACAATGTCCCGGTGAAACAAGTAAATGTCCGGAGTTTTGAATTACTCGCAAAACAGGGCTCCAGTGCAGAACCCACTGTCCCAGGTAGCAAACGGACTCCGGAAAACCGGAGTTTCGTATGAAACCCACTGACACCCGAAAGAACATTAGAGAAACTGCAATCGATGGAAAAACCTAAAAAACAAAAGAGTGTAAGAGTGAGTCGGGAAAGGGAATGGAAGCAAACCAAAGAAAAGAGGGATATGCAATCGGCGAAGCGGTTCGAAACAAAACGACGGGCCAAAGGATGTATGTAGAAATAGCTTGGAATCCGGAAGTGAGTTGCATTTACTTTGACTCAGAGAAGGAAAGCCTTGTGAAGGTTCAGGTGTTTCCGGAGGATTTGGAGCGGATTAAGGACATTCTTCCGTATCTTCCCAAGTAAAACAATATATGGAAAACCCGACTCAAGAGAACTCCCTACCCCGCCGCACGAGCTTTGCCTTGGGCGAAGCGGTCCGAAACAAGCGGAGTGGCCGCCGGATGTATGTGGATACAACCTGGGACGGAAAGGTCCCTTGTGTTTACTTTGACGCAGAGAATGAAAGCCTTGTGAAAGAAGAAGTTCCGTTTGAAGACTTGGAGAAAGTGAAGGAAACGGTAAGACAGATTCACGCTTCTAAATACATGAGAATTATTGAATATTACTTGGCAGATTTGCCGAACGACTTCTGATATTGAATGTTTTTAAAATCGAAAGTGCACCTGTACCAAACTTGGCCGATGGAAACGTCGGTTTTTTTGTATATCGTGATGGTGTAATTGAATCTACTTTTTTCGTTTTGTGTATTTGATTGTGAGAAAGAAAATGAGTAAGACTATATTGTCAATAACGAAAGCCCAGAACCAATACGAATCCAAAGAGATACTGAAATCCATTATTTTCCTAAAACCTGTTCCATGCGTCCTTTTTTGATGAAAGCATCGATGAGGGATTTAATTACTTCCCTGTCTTTGTCGTTCATCTGATCAACAATTTCAAATTCTCTGAGTAAGGTTTGTGGAAGCAGGATTTTCGTTTACTTCTTCTAAAAGTAGATAATCGGTTGAGATTTCAAATGCTTTAGCCATCTTGATTACGGTTTCTGAATTTGGGATGGTAGATCCGTTTTCATACTTTCCGATTTTTTTACGAAAGAGAAACCTTTTAGAATTTCGAAAAGCGCGTCTGCTTTTCGTCTTTGACATCGACTAGAATTTTCATGGCCTTAATTATTTCCCGACTAACTCTTGCAGTTTCTTTTTAGTAAGGAAAGCATCGATAATTTTTTTGATTAAAGTTTTTTCCTCTTCAGGAAATTGTTCAACAGCCTGGAACATCTGTAATAAATCTTTATCAGAGAATTTTGCTTTGGCAAATTCTTCTTTAGATCCGTTTAACAGATAATCGCTAGATACTCCGAGGACTTCAGCTAGTTTGTTTACGGCTTCGGCGGAAGGCATAGAGAGACCGCGTTCATACCTACCGATATTAGTGTAATGAAGTCCGACAAGCTCCCCAATTTCCCCCTGAGAAAGATTTTTTTGAAGCCTTAACTGTCGAAATCGTTCACCGAACCCGTTTTCAGGCTCTTTTTTTCTTCCTTTGCTCATAATCAATCATAGTTGCATTTAAAAAGTAAGCTGTCGAGAAGAACTTAAAGCAGATGTGCAGGTAATAAAAAGTTAGGGCTTGACAAATGAAGCATTATTGCACATTGTAAGGCATATTTGCATTACAAAAAATTCCCCCAAAAAGGAGCCCTTCCCCATGCCATTCATCCCGAAAGAAGAGATCACGCGGTTAAAACAGGAAACGGACCTGCTTTCGTTGGTCCGCAGCTACGGAATCGAACTGAAGAACCACGGGACGAACTGGATGGGCCGCTGCCCGTTCCACGAGGACAGAACACCTTCGTTCATCGTAACACCTGCAAAGAATCTGTGGCACTGTATGGGAGCTTGCAAGACAGGAGGGAGCGCGATCGACTTCGTAATGAAGCGTGAGGGCTTGGGATTCAACGAAGCGGTAGAGAGATTACAAAGAAGAAAACCGGAAGAAGGGTTCGTGAAAGAAGGCCTAACTCGAAACGAGCGCCGACAACTCCTGGAAGGAACGACCCGCAAGATCCCGAGTACGGAAGGATTGACTGGAGAAGAGAAGGACCTGATTTTTCAAGTGATATCCTACTATCAAACGACACTACGCCAAACACCGCACGCGCTCGAATATTTGAAAGAGAGGGGCCTTGGAAGCGAGGAAGCGATCACAAAATTCAAAATCGGCTACAGCGATGGAAGCTTGAGCCTTACGTTGCCGTCGCGAGGAACACAAGTCGGATTCCGGATACGTGATTTGTATCGGGATTTCGGATATTTTGGAATCAGTAGCAACGGAACTGAACATTTCAGATCCAGAGTAGTGATCCCGATATATACCCGAACTGGAGAATTGTGCGGGATGTATGGAAGAAAGATAGAGGAAAGTAAAACGCTCAAGACACCGAATCACAAGTATTTAGCGGGAAGACATATTGGAATCTGGAATGAAGAGGATGCGTTTAGAAAGAAGGAACTTGTGCTATGCGAATCGATACTCGACGCGCTTACCTATTGGGAAAATGGAATCAGGAACGTGACATGTAGTTACGGAGTGGAAGGATATACGGAAGAACTACATCAAAGGATCTTAGAGAAGCGTATCTCAAAGATATATATCGCATATGACGGGGACACGGCGGGAGACAAGGGAGCGATGTCATTGTATGAGAGATTCAAAAAGGAAGAGGTAGAGCTGTATCGAGTCAGATTTCCCTTGAACGTGGACGCAAACGAATACGCGTTACAAAGTGAACAAAGACAAGACGCACTCTTGCAACTCCTGGAAAGAAGCGTGAAATTGACCCAAGAAAATACCACTCAAGAGCCAAAACGAAGAACCGTTGCCAAAGAAGAACCGACAGAAAGAAGCGAAGAAGAACTCACGCCCCAATACAAAGAACTGTTTCCCATTGAGATAACTCCCCGACCCCAAGAAGAACTTTTGACCGCGGAAGGACTGACCGCCTTAAACGAAAACGGAGAAGAAAACTCCCCGCCATCACAAATCCAAATCCAACCGGAAGTAAAAATCTTTAAAGAAGAAGTGGAAGTAAAATTTCCAGAAAGGACGTATTTAGCAAAGGGCCTGTATCGAAACAATGCAAGCCTTGAGACGTTGAAAGTGACGCTCAAGGTGAGCCAAGAAGAAAGATATCACGTAGATAACGTGGATCTACTCAGTTACAAAGCCAGGACTTCGTATTTAGGGACGGCCACGCATGAACTCAGAGAAAAAGAGGAAACGATCAAGAAGGAACTCGGGAGACTCATCAATGTCTTGGAAGAGGTATTGAACGAAAGAGAGAAGGAAAGAAACGTAAAGACGGAAGTGGAGCTCACCCCCGAGGAAAGAGCAGAAGCGATTCAATATTTAGAGGCTCCGGAATTACTTACCAATATCCTAATAGACTTTGAAAGATGCGGCCTTGTGGGAGAGAGAGTGAATTCTCTTGTGGGGTATTTGGCGAGTATCACGAGAAGAACGGAAAACCCACTTGCAATCATCATACAGAGTTCATCGAGTGCGGGCAAATCGACACTCATGGATGCGATCCTTGACTTCGTACCGGAAGAAGAGAAAGAGAAGTATTCCGCGATGACCGGCCAATCCCTCTTCTATATGTCCTCGAAGAATTTAAAGAACAAGGTTCTAGCAATCTCGGAAGAAGAAGGAGTGGAAAGAGCGAAGTATGCTTTGAAGATACTCCAGAGTGAAAAGAAAATCAGCATCGCGAGTGCGATGAAAGACCCGACGACTGGAAGGACGGTAACGGAAGAATACAGCGTAGAAGGCCCGGTGGTCATCTTCCTCACGACAACAAACTTGGAGATTGATGAGGAGCTCGAAAACAGATGCCTCATCCTAACAGTGAACGAAGGAAGAGAACAGACAAGAACGATCCTTGAGATACAAAGAGAACTGGAGACGTTGGACGGAATCGTAAAGAGACGGGACAAAGAAAAGATTCTAACACTCCACAAGAACATACAAAGGGTCCTTCGGCCTTTAGTTGTCGTGAATCCGTATGCAAAGGAAATGAAGTTTCCGGATACAAAACTGAGAATGAGACGGGATCAAAAGAAATACCTGACCCTCATCAAGTCGATCGCCCTCCTTAATCAATACCAAAGAGAGAAAAAAATCGGACAAGGCGAGAACGGGGAGAGATTCGAATACATCGAGGTGACTAGGGAGGACATGGAGTTAGGCGGCCTGCTTGCATCTAAGATATTAGGAAGAACTCTCGAAGAACTCACCCCACAGACAAAGGAAGTATTGTATTCATTATACGCAATGGTTACAAAAGAAAGCGAGGAACAAAAGCTTACCAAGAGTGAGGTTCGTTTTACAAGACGGCAAGCGAGAGAGAGGCTTGGAATGAGTGACACAAGACTTCGGGTCCATTTGAGAAGACTGGAAGAATTGGAATACTTGATCGTACGCAGTGGAAAACAGGGGCAGATAGCGGAGTATGAGCTATTGTATGACGGAGAGGGACAAGAGGGAGAAGAGTTTACATTAGGACTTACTTTTTTAGGAGTAAGAGAGACAGGAGTAGACGACGGACTTTTCTCTTGGAGAGAACTATTAGGGCTTGCCAGAAAAGAAGAAGAGAAGGAAAGTGCATGAGCGAAGTAGAATATACAAAAGATCTGTTTTTAGAATTATATGTTTTGCAGTTTACAACTGTAGAGCAGTTAAACGTCTCAATCGGCAAGGAGACGGGAAGCCAGTATTTTGTCGCACAATTGCCACAAACTTCGCCCCCCAAAAAACCAACTTCGCCTAGCAAAAAGGCCACTTCGCTCCCCCTTCGCCTAGGCAAAACCGGGGGGTCGCCTGGGGGTAGCCGCCCCCCCATTCTCGCATTCTGTAAGGGTTTAGGTGGGGTTTGGGTTCAAAATACGAATTTAACACTTAAACAATGTATTCTAGAGAGAAAAAAAGAAAACCGCCCAGTTGCAGCTGTCGGTTGCTTGTGAAGGAATGCTATGTATTGGAGCGAGAAGTTAGAATATTTAAAGAACTCACCACCCGAAACGATATTAAACTACGGATATGAATATATCGAGTGGAAACGAACGGCGCAAGGAAATGCGATCGCGACTTTGGGAAATGTATATTTGACTATTACAAAGTTTTCAAATTGGTGCGAATTGCGAGAAGTTCGTAATGTGAAAGAAGTAACGTTATCTCTATTAGAAAGATATCGAACGTATATAACGACAATGCGTAAAGCGAATGGCAAGGAACTATCGAACAATCAGAAATACAAATACCTAAATATTGTGAAGGATTATTTCGCGTGGCTTACGAAAAAGCGTGTGTTGCTTTTGAATCCTGCGTTGGACTTAGAGATTCCTAAGTTTGTGAAACAAATCATCCCTCACAATGTATTAAGTGTGGACGAAGCAGAAAGGATCTTGTCGATGCCGGACGTGACGACGGTGTATGGATTTCGTGACAGGGTGATGCTTGAGGTAATCTATTCGACGGGGATACGGAGGATGGAACTCGGGAATTTGTATGTAAGCGATATTGACTTTGTAACAAAGACATTACTGGTTCGAGAAGGTAAAGGTAAAAAAGACAGATTGATTCCGATCAGTGAGAGGGCTCTTCATTGGATTGGGGATTATTTGGAAAGGGTGCGACCGTTACTGGTAAGGAAAGAAAAAGAGTTACATCTATTTTTAGGTAGAAGGGGCTGTAAAGTAAGCGTCAACAGCATTACAAAGAATTTTACAAGATTTAGAGACACAGCGGGAGTTAAAAAACGACAAGCGGTGCATATATTCCGGCATACGACAGCGACGGGGATGCTCGACAACGGAGCGGACATACGACACGTACAAGAAATGCTTGGACACGCGAATTTGAGCACGACCCAAATCTACACACACGTAGCGATTCGAAAGCTCAAGGAAGTGTATAACAAGACACATCCATCACTCCATACACCGGATTCAAGTTCTCTCGTGGGAGGAGCTTCCCCTAAAAAAGAGACCGGATCGAAAGACAAAGATTCAAACCAAGAAGAGTCCGACACGAGTTAGATGTCAGGGTGTTAGGGATCAGTGATTAGGTTCTTGTAACATTCCAAATCTCTAAACAACAAAACGAAAAGGACCGGTTACAGAGAGGACTTCCCTCTTTAGCGGTTTCTTTCAAAAACAAAACCAAAAACAAGATTTAAAAAAACCTGCGGAGCGATCCATGGAGAGCGACGCGCTGAGTTATTAGGAGGCCAAAGGCATGCAAATCATCACGATGGCGTCGTTAAAAGGTGGAGTAGCCAAGACAACAACAGCGATCAATCTTTCGATCCAGTTATGGAAGAAGAGAAAGAGAGTGCTGTGTATGGACTTGGATTTGAACAACAATCTAACAGACTTTTTTCTCCGGGGAGTGAAAGAAGAGGAGTTGGATACAAGGAACGTATATCATGCGCTACTCGAACAAAAAGAGATCGAGGCTTGTGTGTATGAGACCGGATTTTCCGGGATTCATATCTTACCGGCCACGATACGATTGGGAGAGATGACGAATGAATTAGGAAACGACCCGGAAGTGTTCGGATCGTTTGCGGAGAATTTAAGAAAACTCAATTATGATTATATAATCATTGATACGCCGGTGTATCTTTCTTTGGAGCTACGGTTTGCATTGTCGATAGCGGATTTAGTATTGTTTCCCGTGAGGCCGTCCAGATGGAACTATCAGGGGATGAAAACTCTACTGGGAGAAGTGGAAAATATATTCGAAGAGCATCCGGAGGCGGACGGGTTCGGAGCAAGCGTCGGCGGAGGTTCCAAACTTGCAGAGAAGAAAACCAAGACGTTACTTGTTCCTTCAATCGTCGGAAAGGGAAAGAAGGAATCGGAACGAATCGACAGACTTAAAAAGAAATACAAAGTATCGAAGACGGTCATATCTAAGTTATCGGCGATTGAGACGGCGGGAGAACTTGGAAAGCCATTGAAGGAGAACACGAAGGGATACGAGTTATTCGAGGAACTGACTCGGGAAGTCTTGGAACTTACCTGTGGCGGGAAGAAGCGCAAGGTAATCCAATGAAGAAGAGTCAGGAAGAAAAAGCCAAAGAGTGGATGGAAGAACAAGAGTCCACTCCCCGGCCCGGATCAACATTTGGGAAACAGTATATACCGAAGGGAATCACACTGAACCCGATTGTGAAGATGGTTTCACCTTCGAGTTTGAAGCCGAATCCGAGAAACGACTTTGATCCGTTAACCGAAGAAGAATATACAAATCTCAAAGAGAACATAGCACTAAACGGAATCTTGGACGCACTCACGGCCAAGAAAGACGGGACACTTGTGACGGGAGAGAATCGGTACCGAATCGCCTTGGAGTTGAAAGACCACGAAGATGAGAACGTGCGTCGTCGTGTTGAGAGTATTCCTGTCCGTTACTATATGAACGAACTTAACGCAGAAGAGGAATACGACATACTCGAAGGAGACAATTTATTTCGAAGACATCTAACAGCGGAGCAAAAAAAAGAGCGGCTAAAGAGAAGAATCCTTCGGAAATACAAAGACGATCTCTTACAAGACAATCGAGGTGGGGACCGAAAGAGCGAGTCGTCTCATTCATTAGTTGAGAATACAGAAGAAGAAACAAACGGGGAAGGATCTTCGGATTCGGAAATGTTAAGCGAAGAGGAATCAAACAATGGCCCTCATCGTTTGATCGAGGATGAAGAACAAAAGAGAAACACATCTTCTTCTCCTGAAGGACAAACGGAGCTTGGGCTATTCTTCGGTGAGGTTGGCACCTTAGAAGAGCAAGCACAGGGAACAAGACAAAAGAGTGAATCTTTGAAGACCGGACCGGACGAAAAATCAAACGATCAGGGTGATAGTTTGATCGGTCATTCCGGTAAAGATTTAGTAAATAATGAATCTTCTCTTGTTGGAAACGGTTTTGAAAAATCAAAAGATGAGGGTCATCTTTTGATCAGTAATTCTAGTAAAGATTTAGCAAAGAAAATTTCTAAGAATGAAAATATTCCATTTGGGACAGCTAAAAACTATATCACTGAAATCCGCAAAGAATTAAAAACGAAGGAGCCTAAGTCATCCAAGAGGGAAGAGAAATCTATCAAGAAAGCGGAGAAGAAGACGCCGAAACAAATCTTGCAAGCGAAGGTAAAAGAGTTTCAAAAGAAATACGGGAAGATGAGTTACGACCAGAAGGAAGCGGCTTTGGAAAGACTCTTGAATTCTCTAAGGAAAGTGAGGAAGCAACAAGCAGATCTACACAAGAAAACAATGGAGTTAGGTTCTAAGGACTCAGAGCTTGTAGAACTGATTTCAGCAGTGGGTCAAGAGAAGAGAATATGGAAGTTGAAGGTATGAAAAGCAAAAACGAGACAAAACGAGCCTTTTACCGAATTGACCCGAAAATGACGAAAGAAGAATCCCCTACTATCCCAAAGAAAACGAAATCATATCGGAGGGGATATGAAAAGACAAGTTCCGTAAAGAGGAGAGAAGAAGCCGAAACAACATTACAGAAGCTGCAAGTGTATCGAAAGAAGAACCGGACGATGATTCTTCGATTCAAAAAAGGAGAAGAAAAGGAAATCGAGATTGAAAGAAAATTTCAAGAGATCGGTCGTAAATTCTTGGAAACGGAGATCGTAGAGAAACAGGCTTTCGAAAAAAAACGGATTCGGGGGTTAATCAAATGAAGGATACCGAATGCAAAGAAGGTCGTGTGATATTGCGGTTAGTATCCAAGAATGAAAGGTTGAGGGAATTGGAACTGAGATTAGAAACGTTTTGGAATCGATTTCAAGGAATGAATATTCGGGAAAAAAGGAAGGCAGTGAAGGAACTGTTTTTGAATCTTTACAAAAGTCAGAAACAAACGAAGAAGCTGATTCAGACCTTGCTGTCACATTGTCAAAACGAGGTGGAGATTGAAAAGACACTGCGTATGATCGGTAAGAGGATGAGGGGTTAACCTTCATCCTTTTCATTTTTGAAATGGAAACCCGGATGGAGCCATTCAATTTCCTGACTTAAACTACCCTTAAATTTCCTTAAAAATCCTGAACCGGTTTCGAAAGAAGAAAGTCCCTATCCCACCCAAATTGCGGTTTAATAGAATCATTGAAAGGGAAAGAGTGATTAAGGTTTCAAGATTCGATATTCTTTCGTTAGCAAGATGAGAAAGGAAGCTTCCCTCTTTAGTAGTTACGAAAGAGGGAAAAAATGGTTGGACAATAGACTGAATTGAAGTTGAAATCAAAGAGGTAAAGAAATGGTAAAAACTTTAAGATTAGAATTACCGGACGGACTCAATTTGAACGAGCAGACGTTACAGATGCCACTTGCAGTAAAACTTTATGAAGCCGGTCAGTGTTCGTCGGGGCAGGCAGCGAAAGTAGCTGGTGTGACAAAACGTAGTTTTATTGAAACGATGGGTGCCTTTGGTGGTTCCATCTTTTCGGGTTATACAACACAAGATTATTTAAACGACATTCAGAATGCGTGATTGATTCAAGAGACAAGATGTAAGCGTAAAGAATGAAACAACTGGAAGACGTATTCAAAAGAAAGATCCGATTTACCGAAGAAAGAAGGAAACATATAGAAGAGGATCACCCTGAGATGTTAGGACAAGAAGAGAGTATTGTAGAGTGTTTATCTTCTCCTGAACAAGTGAGACAATCCCGAACGGATGTCGGTGTGGAATTATTTTACAAGTATTTTTACCAAACGTTGGTAGGTGACAAATATCTTTGTGTAGTAATCAAGAATGGAAAGGATGATTTATTTTTAATCACGGCTTATTTCACTGACAAGATAAAAGAAGGAAAGGTATTATATGGATAGGGAGATTAAGATATATTTCGACAAAGAGTCTGACTACTTAGAAGTCCTCTTTGAAAAGAAAGAAGGTTTTTTTAAAGAAACGGAAAACGATGCAGTAATGGAAAAAGTGGATGTATTGGGGAATGTAATCGGGTTTTCGATTCTTGAGGTAAGTTCCTTCCAGAAAGAACCCGTATCTGTTTTCCTTCGTAGTGGTGCCGCTTAACGTGTATTCACTGTAAAGCTTCCCTCTTTAGTAGTTACGAAAGAGGGAAAAAATGGTTGGACGAATGGATCGAATCAAGTAAGAATACAAAGAAATGAATCAAGACAAACTACTAGAAAGAATAACATTCAATCCGGAAATATTCGGAGGTAAACCCATCGTTCGAGGCCGTCGTTTGGCAGTGGAACACATACTTGGAATGCTTGCGGCAGGAGATACGGCGGAAACGATATTGCAAGGTTATCCTTGGTTGGAATCGGACGACATTCAAGCGTGTCTGGTCTATGCGTATCGAATGATCGGAAACGAGAGAATAGAGAACATCCCGCAAGAAACAAGCCAGGTTGCGTGAAAGTATTTTTGGATACTTGTGTATGGGGAGGCGTGTCAAAGGAGCTTAAAGCTTTGGGAATAGATACGGTTTGGTCGGGAGACTTTACTAAAGATCCTGGAGATGAGGAAATTCTGAAAATGGCATATGAAGAAAAGAGAATATTAATAACCTTAGACAAGGATTTTGGAGAACTTGCAGTATTTCGAAAACTTCCTCATTGTGGAATTATTCGTTTAGTCAATTTATCCAGTAAGGAACAGACGAGAGTAAGCCACTATGTATTAAAATTACACGAAAAGGAACTGTTGTCTGGAGCGATCATTACGGCGTCTGCGAACAAACTAAGACTTCGTTTACCGGGCGAATGAGAGAAGGAATGTGATACAAAATTTATATTAAAGGATGAAGAAGAAAGCTTCCCTCTTTAGCTGTGATTGTTTGGAATTCCAAAACACGAAGATCTTTCGGGTTCAAGTTAAAGAGACAAGAAGAGCCGTTCATTAGAAATCTCGGCTGAAGTAATGCACAATCTTAGAATCGATTTCACGGCACAATAATCCACAATAATGGTTGGAAGGACTTCGGTTTAACGGGAAGTAAGAGTGGAACCGGGAAAAAAACCGGGTGATTTAGAACTCTTGCCAGTAAGACAAAAAAAATACGGAAAATGGAACTTGTGCGAGTCCTAAAACGGATTCTTTGAAAAAAACGAGTTGCCTAGTATTGTAATCGGAAAGAAACTTTCCAAGCAATCGCTTTCTTGAATTCAAAGAGGAAAGCATCTCACACCCCTGCCCTAATTCATTGCGCTCCAAACGTGGAGCCTCTAAACTTAAAATCAAACGATCTTTGGACGATTCCCTCTAAAGACGACTCCGATGGAAACATCGGGGCGGAGGGGGGAGAGTAATACCCCCCGCTACCGGAATTTCAAGTATTCGAAATCAAGAATTGAAGATATTTAATTTTTTAGGATTTTTAATTATGAAAAACCTCTATTTTGTTTAACTTTCTAAAGGAATCTTTTGAAAATGAGTTTTTACGAATTTTTCCAGAGATTCAAGGTTTAAAATCTGTTATCCGGAAAGAGTTCCAAAGTAGAAAAAACACTAGCATTGACTAACATGGTTTTTAGTTTCATCGAAAACGAAAGACAAGCAATCGAAGTGGCCGCCCGAATCGAATTCGGGTAGAACTTTGATTTCACGACTAAAAGAGAAAGCGGCCGCTTGTTTGGGAAACATTTCTCTGAATTCGGGTTTTCCGAATCCCGTTTTTGCCTTCTAAGGCCTTGAGGCAATTGCCCTATCGTTAACCTAAGATTCACTTATGATCAACCTATCATTAACCTATGGTTGCCTATGATTCACTTATCATTCACCTAAGATTCACCTATCGTTAACCTGTGGCCTTCTAAAGAAAAGAAAAAGGGACTGGGAATAGTCTGGATTTGCGTTTTACTGCATTTCAAACAGGACTTGTTCGGGTCCTGTATGGGACTTGTTCGAGTCCTGTGATTTTCAAAGTGGTCCTGTTCGGGACTTGTGTGAGACCTGTTCAGGTCTTGTTCGAGTTCTAAGAGAGATTTTGAAGCAGTAGAAAGTGAGAATACAAGCTCGGATTGGAGAGTTCTTGCAGAATACGAATTGGAACCAAGAAACGAGTAAGAGTCTTGCTTGTATGTTGAAATATCTGAAGAAATCCGAAGTTTTCCGCAATTTCAAAGTTTGTTAAATTGAGATGTAGAACTTGGAAATTGAATCACCATATTTTCCGGAAAATGTGAGAGAAAACGAAAAAATCTTTCGGTTTTTTCCATTTTCTTCGGAAATCGCATGAAGAAAGCTGAATATTCAAGAAAGTGTTCTTAGGGAAATTTTCTTGTGTATTTTCAAAAACGCTTGTACCGGATTTTTTTTCGGTGTGTGAGTTTGCTAAGGGCTAAAACGCTTCGGATTGGCGAACGCTATGGAAAAATTGCAACTCCAGCAGCTTCAGGGTTAGGGCACTACACTTGGCCTCGGAGTGGGAATGGGTAAAAACGCAACAACAGGATCCTATGCCAGCACTCTCAACTTGGGAATGAGCTACAATCGCCAGGACGGATTCGGAACTAGTGCGGGACTGTCGTCTAACAACAATCATGTTCTACCCGGAATGGGAGCTACCATTAGCAGAAGTGAATATGCTGGTTGGGGCGCAGACATTTCAACTGACCAATACGGCAAAGTAGAGGGAGGCGGAGGCAGGCCGAGCTTTGGAGGTGTCAGCGGAGGACTTGCATGGAGTGAAAGAGACGGTTTTACCGCAAGCTTTAACGTAGCCGGCACAAACGCTCTCAGTTACAATTCTCAAACTGGTCTTTCGTCTAATGCCGATTTTATAGCTCAGTATTCTATGAACAATATTCTTGCTCAAGGTGTCGCTGAGACGGATGAAGAGAAGGCGTATGCGGCGGCAAAAGCAGAAGCAGATTCAAGAGCTGCGCAAAATAGGAACAATTCTGAAAATGGAGCGGCGGCTGTTAGTGCGTCAGGATATGCTACAGCAAGGAGAGAAGGAGAAGATGGTGCAACACCTCATTCCAATGGGGAACCGGCCGATCCGGTAGACCAGAGAATTGCTCAGCTCCGGAAAGAACTGAGTGAAGGGATTTCGCTGGCCCATGATAACGGAACGATGAGTGACGCGGGTAATCCGGCGTTGGCAAGTGCAGCGAGAGAACTTTCGAGTAAGACGGCGGAGTTGAATCGATTGGTGGCTTCGAAGGAAGCCGGAGGAACGACGAAACCAGCGTCTTCAGGAAGTGAATCCGGAGGTCTTCTTGATGGTATCAAGGGTTTATACACCAAAACGAAAGAATTGATATATGGCCCGGAGGCAAAACCGCGAAGTGCATATGCGGATGATCGTTCGGCGGCACAAGGAACTCGGATCGGAAACGAAACAGCGGCTTATCTCGATTACAAAGAAGGAAAGATTAGTAAGGCCGATTACGAAGGACAAGTAGCGGCAGAGAGAAAAGCATATTACGAAGCGACCCAAGGAGACAGGAACAAGATTCCAATGGGATCGGGATATACGGATGTATCAAAAGACAATTTAGGAAAGTTGACTCACTTAGAAGGTATCAAGGGAGTAACCGGTCGAATCGTAGAAGATGCAAATGGAAACGTATATTTCAGAACGAAAGCGGATGGAATGGGTTCTGCTTCGATCCCGATGGAACCGACAAAGATTACGGAAAAGCCTTGGACGGCAATTGATCCGCACAATCAGAGTAAAGATCCAGGTGCAGTTGACTTGCATGCTCCGTATGGAAGTCCGATGACTGTTATGCGATCCGATGATGGGAAGTTTAAAGTAACAGGATTAACTAATATGTCCGAAGGCGGAAATTCTCTCAGGCTTGAATACAAACTCAACGGTGTTAAAAGACAAGTAGACCTTCGTCACGGCCAAAATCAATTTCCAAGCTACGTGATTGATGCGCTGAAAGCCAACGAAAAGCCGATTTTTGATAACGGAACCGTAGTCGGTTGGACCGGGGTTACAGGACAACATGGAATTGGAAATGATGGAAAAGTAAAATATGATCCAACCGATCATTCTCATTTAAAATTTCAAAATTCGAATGGTAGTGATTGGAAAGATTGGGGACTTCCTGCGATGGGGTATTAACAATGGAGAGGAAAGGAGTAAAGTATGAAGGTTCGAAGAATAACATCTATTTTGATATTTCTAATATTGGTGGGTTGTGTGGGAAAAGCAAAAGTAAATGATCCGACGGAAGAAGCTTTGGCGTATTTGAGTACTTTGGCTCCAAAGCATAGTCAACTGACTAAAGGAAAATTGAATGAGTTAGAAGGAATTAGTTTTGCTGGGACCCCAATAACGGACGACAAGTTGAAATATCTTTTGATATTTCCAAACTTAGATAATCTTACATTAACTAAGACAAGGATTACAGATGCAGGTCTTGCTACTTTGAAAGACAGCAAGATTTGGTCATTAGACATTGATGGAACGTTAGTTACAAACAAAGCGATTCAGGTTTTGAAAGATTGGAAACATTTGAAAATTCTAAATATCTCATATACGAATATCGACGACGGAGCCGTAGAAGATATTTTAAAGTTGAATATTGGAAGTCTCACTGCTGCGGGAACGAAACTTTCTGAAAAATCAAAAGAAAGAATTAGAAAGAAAATGCAATTTGAAGATGATGAATATACAATACAATGTCCCGGTGAAACAAGTAAATGTCCGGAGTTTTGAATTACTCGCAAAACAGGGCTCCAGTGCAGAACCCACTGTCCCAGGTAGCAAACGGACTCCGGAAAACCGGAGTTTCGTATGAAACCCACTGACACCCGAAAGAACATTAGAGAAACTGCAATCGATGGAAAAACCTAAAAAACAAAAGAGTGTAAGAGTGAGTCGGGAAAGGGAATGGAAGCAAACCAAAGAAAAGAGGGATATGCAATCGGCGAAGCGGTTCGAAACAAAACGACGGGCCAAAGGATGTATGTAGAAATAGCTTGGAATCCGGAAGTGAGTTGCATTTACTTTGACTCAGAGAAGGAAAGCCTTGTGAAGGTTCAGGTGTTTCCGGAGGATTTGGAGCGGATTAAGGACATTCTTCCGTATCTTCCCAAGTAAAACAATATATGGAAAACCCGACTCAAGAGAACTCCCTACCCCGCCGCACGAGCTTTGCCTTGGGCGAAGCGGTCCGAAACAAGCGGAGTGGCCGCCGGATGTATGTGGATACAACCTGGGACGGAAAGGTCCCTTGTGTTTACTTTGACGCAGAGAATGAAAGCCTTGTGAAAGAAGAAGTTCCGTTTGAAGACTTGGAGAAAGTGAAGGAAACGGTAAGACAGATTCACGCTTCTAAATACATGAGAATTATTGAATATTACTTGGCAGATTTGCCGAACGACTTCTGATATTGAATGTTTTTAAAATCGAAAGTGCACCTGTACCAAACTTGGCCGATGGAAACGTCGGTTTTTTGTATATCGTGATGGTGTAATTGAATCTACTTTTTTCGTTTTGTGTATTTGATTGTGAGAAAGAAAATGAGTAAGACTATATTGTCAATAACGAAAGCCCAGAACCAATACGAATCCAAAGAGATACTGAAATCCATTATTTTCCTAAAACCTGTTCCATGCGTCCTTTTTTGATGAAAGCATCGATGAGGGATTTAATTACTTCCCTGTCTTTGTCGTTCATCTGATCAACAATTTCAAATTCTCTGAGTAAGGTTTGTGGAAGCAGGATTTTCGTTTACTTCTTCTAAAAGTAGATAATCGGTTGAGATTTCAAATGCTTTAGCCATCTTGATTACGGTTTCTGAATTTGGGATGGTAGATCCGTTTTCATACTTTCCGATTTTTTTACGAAAGAGAAACCTTTTAGAATTTCGAAAAGCGCGTCTGCTTTTCGTCTTTGACATCGACTAGAATTTTCATGGCCTTAATTATTTCCCGACTAACTCTTGCAGTTTCTTTTTAGTAAGGAAAGCATCGATAATTTTTTTGATTAAAGTTTTTTCCTCTTCAGGAAATTGTTCAACAGCCTGGAACATCTGTAATAAATCTTTATCAGAGAATTTTGCTTTGGCAAATTCTTCTTTAGATCCGTTTAACAGATAATCGCTAGATACTCCGAGGACTTCAGCTAGTTTGTTTACGGCTTCGGCGGAAGGCATAGAGAGACCGCGTTCATACCTACCGATATTAGTGTAATGAAGTCCGACAAGCTCCCCAATTTCCCCCTGAGAAAGATTTTTTTGAAGCCTTAACTGTCGAAATCGTTCACCGAACCCGTTTTCAGGCTCTTTTTTTCTTCCTTTGCTCATAATCAATCATAGTTGCATTTAAAAAGTAAGCTGTCGAGAAGAACTTAAAGCAGATGTGCAGGTAATAAAAAGTTAGGGCTTGACAAATGAAGCATTATTGCACATTGTAAGGCATATTTGCATTACAAAAAATTCCCCCAAAAAGGAGCCCTTCCCCATGCCATTCATCCCGAAAGAAGAGATCACGCGGTTAAAACAGGAAACGGACCTGCTTTCGTTGGTCCGCAGCTACGGAATCGAACTGAAGAACCACGGGACGAACTGGATGGGCCGCTGCCCGTTCCACGAGGACAGAACACCTTCGTTCATCGTAACACCTGCAAAGAATCTGTGGCACTGTATGGGAGCTTGCAAGACAGGAGGGAGCGCGATCGACTTCGTAATGAAGCGTGAGGGCTTGGGATTCAACGAAGCGGTAGAGAGATTACAAAGAAGAAAACCGGAAGAAGGGTTCGTGAAAGAAGGCCTAACTCGAAACGAGCGCCGACAACTCCTGGAAGGAACGACCCGCAAGATCCCGAGTACGGAAGGATTGACTGGAGAAGAGAAGGACCTGATTTTTCAAGTGATATCCTACTATCAAACGACACTACGCCAAACACCGCACGCGCTCGAATATTTGAAAGAGAGGGGCCTTGGAAGCGAGGAAGCGATCACAAAATTCAAAATCGGCTACAGCGATGGAAGCTTGAGCCTTACGTTGCCGTCGCGAGGAACACAAGTCGGATTCCGGATACGTGATTTGTATCGGGATTTCGGATATTTTGGAATCAGTAGCAACGGAACTGAACATTTCAGATCCAGAGTAGTGATCCCGATATATACCCGAACTGGAGAATTGTGCGGGATGTATGGAAGAAAGATAGAGGAAAGTAAAACGCTCAAGACACCGAATCACAAGTATTTAGCGGGAAGACATATTGGAATCTGGAATGAAGAGGATGCGTTTAGAAAGAAGGAACTTGTGCTATGCGAATCGATACTCGACGCGCTTACCTATTGGGAAAATGGAATCAGGAACGTGACATGTAGTTACGGAGTGGAAGGATATACGGAAGAACTACATCAAAGGATCTTAGAGAAGCGTATCTCAAAGATATATATCGCATATGACGGGGACACGGCGGGAGACAAGGGAGCGATGTCATTGTATGAGAGATTCAAAAAGGAAGAGGTAGAGCTGTATCGAGTCAGATTTCCCTTGAACGTGGACGCAAACGAATACGCGTTACAAAGTGAACAAAGACAAGACGCACTCTTGCAACTCCTGGAAAGAAGCGTGAAATTGACCCAAGAAAATACCACTCAAGAGCCAAAACGAAGAACCGTTGCCAAAGAAGAACCGACAGAAAGAAGCGAAGAAGAACTCACGCCCCAATACAAAGAACTGTTTCCCATTGAGATAACTCCCCGACCCCAAGAAGAACTTTTGACCGCGGAAGGACTGACCGCCTTAAACGAAAACGGAGAAGAAAACTCCCCGCCATCACAAATCCAAATCCAACCGGAAGTAAAATCTTTAAAGAAGAAGTGGAAGTAAAATTTCCAGAAAGGACGTATTTAGCAAAGGGCCTGTATCGAAACAATGCAAGCCTTGAGACGTTGAAAGTGACGCTCAAGGTGAGCCAAGAAGAAAGATATCACGTAGATAACGTGGATCTACTCAGTTACAAAGCCAGGACTTCGTATTTAGGGACGGCCACGCATGAACTCAGAGAAAAAGAGGAAACGATCAAGAAGGAACTCGGGAGACTCATCAATGTCTTGGAAGAGGTATTGAACGAAAGAGAGAAGGAAAGAAACGTAAAGACGGAAGTGGAGCTCACCCCCGAGGAAAGAGCAGAAGCGATTCAATATTTAGAGGCTCCGGAATTACTTACCAATATCCTAATAGACTTTGAAAGATGCGGCCTTGTGGGAGAGAGAGTGAATTCTCTTGTGGGGTATTTGGCGAGTATCACGAGAAGAACGGAAAACCCACTTGCAATCATCATACAGAGTTCATCGAGTGCGGGCAAATCGACACTCATGGATGCGATCCTTGACTTCGTACCGGAAGAAGAGAAAGAGAAGTATTCCGCGATGACCGGCCAATCCCTCTTCTATATGTCCTCGAAGAATTTAAAGAACAAGGTTCTAGCAATCTCGGAAGAAGAAGGAGTGGAAAGAGCGAAGTATGCTTTGAAGATACTCCAGAGTGAAAAGAAAATCAGCATCGCGAGTGCGATGAAAGACCCGACGACTGGAAGGACGGTAACGGAAGAATACAGCGTAGAAGGCCCGGTGGTCATCTTCCTCACGACAACAAACTTGGAGATTGATGAGGAGCTCGAAAACAGATGCCTCATCCTAACAGTGAACGAAGGAAGAGAACAGACAAGAACGATCCTTGAGATACAAAGAGAACTGGAGACGTTGGACGGAATCGTAAAGAGACGGGACAAAGAAAAGATTCTAACACTCCACAAGAACATACAAAGGGTCCTTCGGCCTTTAGTTGTCGTGAATCCGTATGCAAAGGAAATGAAGTTTCCGGATACAAAACTGAGAATGAGACGGGATCAAAAGAAATACCTGACCCTCATCAAGTCGATCGCCCTCCTTAATCAATACCAAAGAGAGAAAAAAATCGGACAAGGCGAGAACGGGGAGAGATTCGAATACATCGAGGTGACTAGGGAGGACATGGAGTTAGGCGGCCTGCTTGCATCTAAGATATTAGGAAGAACTCTCGAAGAACTCACCCCACAGACAAAGGAAGTATTGTATTCATTATACGCAATGGTTACAAAAGAAAGCGAGGAACAAAAGCTTACCAAGAGTGAGGTTCGTTTTACAAGACGGCAAGCGAGAGAGAGGCTTGGAATGAGTGACACAAGACTTCGGGTCCATTTGAGAAGACTGGAAGAATTGGAATACTTGATCGTACGCAGTGGAAAACAGGGGCAGATAGCGGAGTATGAGCTATTGTATGACGGAGAGGGACAAGAGGGAGAAGAGTTTACATTAGGACTTACTTTTTTAGGAGTAAGAGAGACAGGAGTAGACGACGGACTTTTCTCTTGGAGAGAACTATTAGGGCTTGCCAGAAAAGAAGAAGAGAAGGAAAGTGCATGAGCGAAGTAGAATATACAAAAGATCTGTTTTTAGAATTATATGTTTTGCAGTTTACAACTGTAGAGCAGTTAAACGTCTCAATCGGCAAGGAGACGGGAAGCCAGTATTTTGTCGCACAATTGCCACAAACTTCGCCCCCCAAAAAACCAACTTCGCCTAGCAAAAAGGCCACTTCGCTCCCCCTTCGCCTAGGCAAAACCGGGGGGTCGCCTGGGGGTAGCCGCCCCCCCATTCTCGCATTCTGTAAGGGTTTAGGTGGGGTTTGGGTTCAAAATACGAATTTAACACTTAAACAATGTATTCTAGAGAGAAAAAAAGAAAACCGCCCAGTTGCAGCTGTCGGTTGCTTGTGAAGGAATGCTATGTATTGGAGCGAGAAGTTAGAATATTTAAAGAACTCACCACCCGAAACGATATTAAACTACGGATATGAATATATCGAGTGGAAACGAACGGCGCAAGGAAATGCGATCGCGACTTTGGGAAATGTATATTTGACTATTACAAAGTTTTCAAATTGGTGCGAATTGCGAGAAGTTCGTAATGTGAAAGAAGTAACGTTATCTCTATTAGAAAGATATCGAACGTATATAACGACAATGCGTAAAGCGAATGGCAAGGAACTATCGAACAATCAGAAATACAAATACCTAAATATTGTGAAGGATTATTTCGCGTGGCTTACGAAAAAGCGTGTGTTGCTTTTGAATCCTGCGTTGGACTTAGAGATTCCTAAGTTTGTGAAACAAATCATCCCTCACAATGTATTAAGTGTGGACGAAGCAGAAAGGATCTTGTCGATGCCGGACGTGACGACGGTGTATGGATTTCGTGACAGGGTGATGCTTGAGGTAATCTATTCGACGGGGATACGGAGGATGGAACTCGGGAATTTGTATGTAAGCGATATTGACTTTGTAACAAAGACATTACTGGTTCGAGAAGGTAAAGGTAAAAAAGACAGATTGATTCCGATCAGTGAGAGGGCTCTTCATTGGATTGGGGATTATTTGGAAAGGGTGCGACCGTTACTGGTAAGGAAAGAAAAAGAGTTACATCTATTTTTAGGTAGAAGGGGCTGTAAAGTAAGCGTCAACAGCATTACAAAGAATTTTACAAGATTTAGAGACACAGCGGGAGTTAAAAAACGACAAGCGGTGCATATATTCCGGCATACGACAGCGACGGGGATGCTCGACAACGGAGCGGACATACGACACGTACAAGAAATGCTTGGACACGCGAATTTGAGCACGACCCAAATCTACACACACGTAGCGATTCGAAAGCTCAAGGAAGTGTATAACAAGACACATCCATCACTCCATACACCGGATTCAAGTTCTCTCGTGGGAGGAGCTTCCCCTAAAAAAGAGACCGGATCGAAAGACAAAGATTCAAACCAAGAAGAGTCCGACACGAGTTAGATGTCAGGGTGTTAGGGATCAGTGATTAGGTTCTTGTAACATTCCAAATCTCTAAACAACAAAACGAAAAGGACCGGTTACAGAGAGGACTTCCCTCTTTAGCGGTTTCTTTCAAAAACAAAACCAAAAACAAGATTTAAAAAAACCTGCGGAGCGATCCATGGAGAGCGACGCGCTGAGTTATTAGGAGGCCAAAGGCATGCAAATCATCACGATGGCGTCGTTAAAAGGTGGAGTAGCCAAGACAACAACAGCGATCAATCTTTCGATCCAGTTATGGAAGAAGAGAAAGAGAGTGCTGTGTATGGACTTGGATTTGAACAACAATCTAACAGACTTTTTTCTCCGGGGAGTGAAAGAAGAGGAGTTGGATACAAGGAACGTATATCATGCGCTACTCGAACAAAAAGAGATCGAGGCTTGTGTGTATGAGACCGGATTTTCCGGGATTCATATCTTACCGGCCACGATACGATTGGGAGAGATGACGAATGAATTAGGAAACGACCCGGAAGTGTTCGGATCGTTTGCGGAGAATTTAAGAAAACTCAATTATGATTATATAATCATTGATACGCCGGTGTATCTTTCTTTGGAGCTACGGTTTGCATTGTCGATAGCGGATTTAGTATTGTTTCCCGTGAGGCCGTCCAGATGGAACTATCAGGGGATGAAAACTCTACTGGGAGAAGTGGAAAATATATTCGAAGAGCATCCGGAGGCGGACGGGTTCGGAGCAAGCGTCGGCGGAGGTTCCAAACTTGCAGAGAAGAAAACCAAGACGTTACTTGTTCCTTCAATCGTCGGAAAGGGAAAGAAGGAATCGGAACGAATCGACAGACTTAAAAAGAAATACAAAGTATCGAAGACGGTCATATCTAAGTTATCGGCGATTGAGACGGCGGGAGAACTTGGAAAGCCATTGAAGGAGAACACGAAGGGATACGAGTTATTCGAGGAACTGACTCGGGAAGTCTTGGAACTTACCTGTGGCGGGAAGAAGCGCAAGGTAATCCAATGAAGAAGAGTCAGGAAGAAAAAGCCAAAGAGTGGATGGAAGAACAAGAGTCCACTCCCCGGCCCGGATCAACATTTGGGAAACAGTATATACCGAAGGGAATCACACTGAACCCGATTGTGAAGATGGTTTCACCTTCGAGTTTGAAGCCGAATCCGAGAAACGACTTTGATCCGTTAACCGAAGAAGAATATACAAATCTCAAAGAGAACATAGCACTAAACGGAATCTTGGACGCACTCACGGCCAAGAAAGACGGGACACTTGTGACGGGAGAGAATCGGTACCGAATCGCCTTGGAGTTGAAAGACCACGAAGATGAGAACGTGCGTCGTCGTGTTGAGAGTATTCCTGTCCGTTACTATATGAACGAACTTAACGCAGAAGAGGAATACGACATACTCGAAGGAGACAATTTATTTCGAAGACATCTAACAGCGGAGCAAAAAAAGAGCGGCTAAAGAGAAGAATCCTTCGGAAATACAAAGACGATCTCTTACAAGACAATCGAGGTGGGGACCGAAAGAGCGAGTCGTCTCATTCATTAGTTGAGAATACAGAAGAAGAAACAAACGGGGAAGGATCTTCGGATTCGGAAATGTTAAGCGAAGAGGAATCAAACAATGGCCCTCATCGTTTGATCGAGGATGAAGAACAAAAGAGAAACACATCTTCTTCTCCTGAAGGACAAACGGAGCTTGGGCTATTCTTCGGTGAGGTTGGCACCTTAGAAGAGCAAGCACAGGGAACAAGACAAAAGAGTGAATCTTTGAAGACCGGACCGGACGAAAAATCAAACGATCAGGGTGATAGTTTGATCGGTCATTCCGGTAAAGATTTAGTAAATAATGAATCTTCTCTTGTTGGAAACGGTTTTGAAAAATCAAAAGATGAGGGTCATCTTTTGATCAGTAATTCTAGTAAAGATTTAGCAAAGAAAATTTCTAAGAATGAAAATATTCCATTTGGGACAGCTAAAAACTATATCACTGAAATCCGCAAAGAATTAAAAACGAAGGAGCCTAAGTCATCCAAGAGGGAAGAGAAATCTATCAAGAAAGCGGAGAAGAAGACGCCGAAACAAATCTTGCAAGCGAAGGTAAAAGAGTTTCAAAAGAAATACGGGAAGATGAGTTACGACCAGAAGGAAGCGGCTTTGGAAAGACTCTTGAATTCTCTAAGGAAAGTGAGGAAGCAACAAGCAGATCTACACAAGAAAACAATGGAGTTAGGTTCTAAGGACTCAGAGCTTGTAGAACTGATTTCAGCAGTGGGTCAAGAGAAGAGAATATGGAAGTTGAAGGTATGAAAAGCAAAAACGAGACAAAACGAGCCTTTTACCGAATTGACCCGAAAATGACGAAAGAAGAATCCCCTACTATCCCAAAGAAAACGAAATCATATCGGAGGGGATATGAAAAGACAAGTTCCGTAAAGAGGAGAGAAGAAGCCGAAACAACATTACAGAAGCTGCAAGTGTATCGAAAGAAGAACCGGACGATGATTCTTCGATTCAAAAAAGGAGAAGAAAAGGAAATCGAGATTGAAAGAAAATTTCAAGAGATCGGTCGTAAATTCTTGGAAACGGAGATCGTAGAGAAACAGGCTTTCGAAAAAAAACGGATTCGGGGGTTAATCAAATGAAGGATACCGAATGCAAAGAAGGTCGTGTGATATTGCGGTTAGTATCCAAGAATGAAAGGTTGAGGGAATTGGAACTGAGATTAGAAACGTTTTGGAATCGATTTCAAGGAATGAATATTCGGGAAAAAAGGAAGGCAGTGAAGGAACTGTTTTTGAATCTTTACAAAAGTCAGAAACAAACGAAGAAGCTGATTCAGACCTTGCTGTCACATTGTCAAAACGAGGTGGAGATTGAAAAGACACTGCGTATGATCGGTAAGAGGATGAGGGGTTAACCTTCATCCTTTTCATTTTTGAAATGGAAACCCGGATGGAGCCATTCAATTTCCTGACTTAAACTACCCTTAAATTTCCTTAAAAATCCTGAACCGGTTTCGAAAGAAGAAAGTCCCTATCCCACCCAAATTGCGGTTTAATAGAATCATTGAAAGGGAAAGAGTGATTAAGGTTTCAAGATTCGATATTCTTTCGTTAGCAAGATGAGAAAGGAAGCTTCCCTCTTTAGTAGTTACGAAAGAGGGAAAAAATGGTTGGACAATAGACTGAATTGAAGTTGAAATCAAAGAGGTAAAGAAATGGTAAAAACTTTAAGATTAGAATTACCGGACGGACTCAATTTGAACGAGCAGACGTTACAGATGCCACTTGCAGTAAAACTTTATGAAGCCGGTCAGTGTTCGTCGGGGCAGGCAGCGAAAGTAGCTGGTGTGACAAAACGTAGTTTTATTGAAACGATGGGTGCCTTTGGTGGTTCCATCTTTTCGGGTTATACAACACAAGATTATTTAAACGACATTCAGAATGCGTGATTGATTCAAGAGACAAGATGTAAGCGTAAAGAATGAAACAACTGGAAGACGTATTCAAAAGAAAGATCCGATTTACCGAAGAAAGAAGGAAACATATAGAAGAGGATCACCCTGAGATGTTAGGACAAGAAGAGAGTATTGTAGAGTGTTTATCTTCTCCTGAACAAGTGAGACAATCCCGAACGGATGTCGGTGTGGAATTATTTTACAAGTATTTTTACCAAACGTTGGTAGGTGACAAATATCTTTGTGTAGTAATCAAGAATGGAAAGGATGATTTATTTTTAATCACGGCTTATTTCACTGACAAGATAAAAGAAGGAAAGGTATTATATGGATAGGGAGATTAAGATATATTTCGACAAAGAGTCTGACTACTTAGAAGTCCTCTTTGAAAAGAAAGAAGGTTTTTTTAAAGAAACGGAAAACGATGCAGTAATGGAAAAAGTGGATGTATTGGGGAATGTAATCGGGTTTTCGATTCTTGAGGTAAGTTCCTTCCAGAAAGAACCCGTATCTGTTTTCCTTCGTAGTGGTGCCGCTTAACGTGTATTCACTGTAAAGCTTCCCTCTTTAGTAGTTACGAAAGAGGGAAAAAATGGTTGGACGAATGGATCGAATCAAGTAAGAATACAAAGAAATGAATCAAGACAAACTACTAGAAAGAATAACATTCAATCCGGAAATATTCGGAGGTAAACCCATCGTTCGAGGCCGTCGTTTGGCAGTGGAACACATACTTGGAATGCTTGCGGCAGGAGATACGGCGGAAACGATATTGCAAGGTTATCCTTGGTTGGAATCGGACGACATTCAAGCGTGTCTGGTCTATGCGTATCGAATGATCGGAAACGAGAGAATAGAGAACATCCCGCAAGAAACAAGCCAGGTTGCGTGAAAGTATTTTTGGATACTTGTGTATGGGGAGGCGTGTCAAAGGAGCTTAAAGCTTTGGGAATAGATACGGTTTGGTCGGGAGACTTTACTAAAGATCCTGGAGATGAGGAAATTCTGAAAATGGCATATGAAGAAAAGAGAATATTAATAACCTTAGACAAGGATTTTGGAGAACTTGCAGTATTTCGAAAACTTCCTCATTGTGGAATTATTCGTTTAGTCAATTTATCCAGTAAGGAACAGACGAGAGTAAGCCACTATGTATTAAAATTACACGAAAAGGAACTGTTGTCTGGAGCGATCATTACGGCGTCTGCGAACAAACTAAGACTTCGTTTACCGGGCGAATGAGAGAAGGAATGTGATACAAAATTTATATTAAAGGATGAAGAAGAAAGCTTCCCTCTTTAGCTGTGATTGTTTGGAATTCCAAAACACGAAGATCTTTCGGGTTCAAGTTAAAGAGACAAGAAGAGCCGTTCATTAGAAATCTCGGCTGAAGTAATGCACAATCTTAGAATCGATTTCACGGCACAATAATCCACAATAATGGTTGGAAGGACTTCGGTTTAACGGGAAGTAAGAGTGGAACCGGGAAAAAAACCGGGTGATTTAGAACTCTTGCCAGTAAGACAAAAAAAATACGGAAAATGGAACTTGTGCGAGTCCTAAAACGGATTCTTTGAAAAAAACGAGTTGCCTAGTATTGTAATCGGAAAGAAACTTTCCAAGCAATCGCTTTCTTGAATTCAAAGAGGAAAGCATCTCACACCCCTGCCCTAATTCATTGCGCTCCAAACGTGGAGCCTCTAAACTTAAAATCAAACGATCTTTGGACGATTCCCTCTAAAGACGACTCCGATGGAAACATCGGGGCGGAGGGGGGAGAGTAATACCCCCCCGCTACCGGAATTTCAAGTATTCGAAATCAAGAATTGAAGATATTTAATTTTTTAGGATTTTTAATTATGAAAAACCTCTATTTTGTTTAACTTTCTAAAGGAATCTTTTGAAAATGAGTTTTTACGAATTTTTCCAGAGATTCAAGGTTTAAAATCTGTTATCCGGAAAGAGTTCCAAAGTAGAAAAAACACTAGCATTGACTAACATGGTTTTTAGTTTCATCGAAAACGAAAGACAAGCAATCGAAGTGGCCGCCCGAATCGAATTCGGGTAGAACTTTGATTTCACGACTAAAAGAGAAAGCGGCCGCTTGTTTGGGAAACATTTCTCTGAATTCGGGTTTTCCGAATCCCGTTTTTGCCTTCTAAGGCCTTGAGGCAATTGCCCTATCGTTAACCTAAGATTCACTTATGATCAACCTATCATTAACCTATGGTTGCCTATGATTCACTTATCATTCACCTAAGATTCACCTATCGTTAACCTGTGGCCTTCTAAAGAAAAGAAAAAGGGACTGGGAATAGTCTGGATTTGCGTTTTACTGCATTTCAAACAGGACTTGTTCGGGTCCTGTATGGGACTTGTTCGAGTCCTGTGATTTTCAAAGTGGTCCTGTTCGGGACTTGTGTGAGACCTGTTCAGGTCTTGTTCGAGTTCTAAGAGAGATTTTGAAGCAGTAGAAAGTGAGAATACAAGCTCGGATTGGAGAGTTCTTGCAGAATACGAATTGGAACCAAGAAACGAGTAAGAGTCTTGCTTGTATGTTGAAATATCTGAAGAAATCCGAAGTTTTCCGCAATTTCAAAGTTTGTTAAATTGAGATGTAGAACTTGGAAATTGAATCACCATATTTTCCGGAAAATGTGAGAGAAAACGAAAAAATCTTTCGGTTTTTTCCATTTTCTTCGGAAATCGCATGAAGAAAGCTGAATATTCAAGAAAGTGTTCTTAGGGAAATTTTCTTGTGTATTTTCAAAAACGCTTGTACCGGATTTTTTTTCGGTGTGTGAGTTTGCTAAGGGCTAAAACGCTTCGGATTGGCGAACGCTATGGAAAAATTGCAACTCCAGCAGCTTCAGGGTTAGGGCACTACACTTGGCCTCGGACTCGGAATGGGTAAAAACGGAACCACAGGATCGTATGCCAGCACTCTCAACTTGGGAATGAGCTACAACAGACAAGACGGCTTTGGCACTAGCGTGGGAATTTCAAGAAACAACAACGTGGTTCTTCCGGGAGTTGGTGCTACACTTTCTCGTTCGGAGTTTGGAGGATGGGGAGCGGATGTATCTACGGACCAATACGGTTCGTATGAAGGTAAAGGCGGTAAATACGGCGGAGTCAGTGGAGGACTTTCTTGGAACGAACACACGGGTGTTACACTCAGCTTAAACTCGGGGGGAACCAATGCATTCAACTACAATGCTCAGAGCGGTTTAACCAGTAACAGTAACTTTCTTGCCGAGTCTGCAATGAACAACGCTCTCGCTCAAGGTGTAGCCGATACCGATGAAGAGAAAGCATACAAAGCGGCGAAAGCAGAAGCAGATTCAAGAGCTGCTCAAAATAGAAACAATCAAGAAAATGGAGCGGCGGCGGCGAGTGCGATTGGATATGCGACTCAGAGAAGAGATGAAGATGGAGCACCAGCACACGGAGCCCCATCGTCGCATGACACAGGACAAACGTTAACTTCATCGGGATCGTTTGGGCCCGATGGAGAATCAACAACAGGAGGAAGACGTCCATTATCCACAGAAGATAAGGCAGCATTTTGGGACAACTGGAAAGGAGAAACTCGCGCTCAAACCGATGCAAGCATTGCAGAGTTAAGAAGAATGGGCTATGATACCGCGGAGATCGAAGGTAAAGTCCAAGCTTATCGTAATAACCAGGATTCAAAAACTGCAAACTCGAATTCAACAACACCTACTACACATCAAAGCCAAGGCACTGGGTTGTATGGTGGAGTAGTTCAGAATATTCTAAACTCTGCAGTCAGTGGGGCGAGTAGTTTGTGGGACAAGATTGCGGGGGGTGGTTCGAAGCCTGTTACAAACTTAAATTCGTTAGCAGAAAATAGCTATAACTATAAGCCTTCAAGAGATTTAAACTCCGTTTCAAAGCCTTTGGCTGATGGAGCAATAATTCCAGGAAAAGGGTATAATGTTACTTCAGAGTTTGGAAGTAGGCCCGACCCATTTAATCCGACTGGTCCAACGAAAAATCATCGGGGAATTGATATTGCAATGCCCATGGGAACACCAGTATTTGCAACTGCGCCTGGAAAGGTTATCTTTTCCGGGACACAAAATAATGGTTCAAAGGAAGTTCATATAGATCACGGTGGTGGCCTTGTCTCAATTTTTAAACACAACTCTGAGTTACTAGTTCAAAATAATCATCAGGTAGTGCAAGGAGAGTTAATCACTAGATCAGGAAATACCGGGCCATCTACGGGTCCCCATTTACATTATGAATTAAAACTTAATGGGGTTGTTCAGAATCCTGCTAATTTTAATATACGTGATTGGGCTACAAATCAATGAGGAGATATTAATGAAGAATAATTCAAAATTTGAAGTAGGAAAACTAATTTACCTATGTGTACAAAAATGTTTATTAATTTCCATCTTAGTGCAAGCATGTATGCCAATTTACGGTGTAGATTTTAGTACATTTAAGATTCATCTTAGAGGTTTAGGTCCAATACATATTAATGATACATTGTTTCAGATAGAGAAAAAATTATCTGCTAAGTTAGTAGGTGGTAAAGAGAATGATTACAATGGACAAGAATGTCATTTCTACACTGTACCTGGGCTTTCTGGTATTTCTTTAATGTTTATAGGAAAAACTAAAGATCTAAGATTGAGTAGGATTTATATTTCGAATTCGACTTTTCAAACCTTGTCTGGGATAAAAATTAATTCTGATATGACATCAATTCTTTCCACTTATAAAAATAATATTAAACGGGAGAAAGAACATTATACAGGTGATACAATGTTAGTTTTTGAACCTAAAGATTTTTATGATAAAGATTTCCGCATGATTTTTTTAACTAACAATAAAAAGGTAACAGGAATTAGCGTTGGTAGGATTCCAGAAATATTTGCTGTTGAGGGTTGTGATTAGGTTCTCTTGTGCACTACCGATCCACAGCAAAACAGGGATCCGGGGATGGAACACAAAGAGATAGCCCGGAGCACATTCCGAGTGCAAACTGGACTAAACGGTTCACAAAAGTGAACCGGCATGAAAGTTGCAGGGATGATGTGAAGAGAGACATCACATTATAAAAGTGTAAATGATGATTGGGTTAATTACCGGATTTGAAACCTGTATTCTAACAAACTCCACAGGATGTAACTTTATTAAGGAGGTATCTTTGTTTTTTAGCGTCTTTCGATTGTTGGTTTAGCAAATTAGAATCAATGGATTTACCGCGAAAGATTTCGGAAGGAGTGAGTAGATAACGGCCGGCTCTGTTGGGCCGTTGATCGTTGTAGATGGGAATCCATTCGGACAATTTTTGAATCAAAGATTGTCTATTAGGAATATCTAAATGATGAAGGCACTGATACTTTGTGATTTTGTGGATTGCCTCTATGGGACTATTAGAAAATGAAACGTCTTTACCTGCGGTAATTTTGTTGATTGGAAGCTTGTAATCAAAAATGATTCTGTCGAGAGCGCCTTGATTTTCGGGCCCCCCGTCGGTCATCAAATGAACGAAAGAAGATTCTTTAGAAAGATTGAGATTGATTAAAGGAAAAAGATCGGGCAAGGTCAATTTGGAAAAAGAGGTTTGATACTTGGAAATGGCTTCCTCGACTAACGAAGCACAGATGTCGCTGTCGACTTGGGCAGCGACTCTAAACGCTAAAATCATCTTAGAGAAGTTATCAATCAAGATGTAAATATGAGATTTGACGTTGTCTTTGGTGACAAACTGAGTGATATCGCAATGCCAAACTTCATTGGGACGGTAGGTTTTAAAACCTTCTTTCTTTAGCTTCTTAAACTTGTTTGAAAAGAGTTCGGGACGAATCACTCTTGCCCATTTGTAAAAGGAAGATAAGCTGCAATGCAGAATGTCGTTTTTTCTAGCGCATCCCCAAATGGAAGAAAGAGGCCAAAACAAAGTAGCTTTTTCCAAAAGAAGATTTTTTAAAGAATCGATTTCCTTGACTGAAATCTGACCGACAAACCGCTTGTGGCAGAGTTTTTCCCAGGAACTACTACATCGGAACCGCACTTGGAAAAACCAGCTGTGAAAAGTGGACTTTGAGATATGAAACTTCCTTAATGTTCTTTCGAATCCAAGGTCGTCCCTTACTCTTTGAATGGTACGGACGATTTTTTCTTTAACTTGAATTGAGTTTTTCATCTTTTTCGGAAGAGATTTGATCTGAAGAAGACATAGTTTGATTTTTGCAAGAGCGATGATCCCTTTTTGAAGGGTAAGAGAGTTTTCCAAGCGTATGGAAAGGTAGTTAGCTTCTCTTTGAAGATTCGGCTCCATCCCGTTAAACCGAAACCCGTAGATATGACGAAAGGAATCTGGATCTTTGTTTTTTAGAGAGTGAACGGTGGATTTCGGTAACCCTTTGAGCTGCTCGGAAGTAATAACGCCGTTAGCGACATTGAATTTCCAGAATGTATCGTATGAATTCCTGTTTTTTTTAGGGATTGTAGGAAGTATGACTGATGAATGGGTCGCTGTCTGCATGTTATCTGTGAATACATCGTAATATTTTCATCACAATATGAATCTTTTTTTGCTGAACGCCTAATTTTTGTTATTTGTCAGTGATATGATAATTGACACAAATCACAAATTTTTTCAATCTTGTTCGAGTCTTTAGAGGACGGAAACGGGGGAAAAGTTGCATCACGGGTTTGGAATTCAGCTTTTGAGTTTTAAAGACCAAACATCGAACTACGAAGCGAAAGCGATCGCAGCAGAAATCCTGCGACGCAACATGAATTGAAGGATGAAACTGGAATATACGGAAATGCTAACATGTTGCGATGCAGATTGGAGCGAAGAGCGCGGTTTTTCTTCGCGGAAGCGAAGAAAAATTCGCCCCACTGTCCCCAGTTTTCCGTGCTCAGTCGTCAGTTCTCCGAATCGTTTTTCCTTTAAAACAAAGATCGTAAGTTTAATCACGATCTTTTCGTTTCATATATCCTTTGTCATACCTCTGACCGTTTTCAGTTTTTTGTCCTCCAGTTCTCTGGACGCTCAAAGTGTGCCGACGCTTGGATCGACAAAACAATTTGCAAACGACGAATTAAAACCTTACGTGGACGCGGCAAAAGCCGGAGCCACGGATTCGGGAACGTTTTTAAATTCGGTGAACAACGGAGAACAAGTTTTAGAAGCCGCTTGGGAAACGGGAGTCAACGCGGAGATAGAAGCCATCGTGGGTGGAGTGAATAACTCGGACACGGTGAATAACGTAAACGTTTACAAAGACGCTGTAAGAGCTCAGTTGGAATTGCAGAAACAACAGGCAAAGAACCAATGGATCGCGGACGTAAACGCGTACATACAAGCAGAGTTACAAATCTTTTTAGCGACATTATCCCAAAACACATCGAACAACGTAACATCGACGAACACAAATGCGGTGAATACGATCAATCCGACTGTGCAAACTGTAACCACTACTCCTGCCGCCCAAGCAACAAACCCCGCACAAGCGGCACAGAGTTATTACCAAGGAACCCAGCTCTGGGATTCTAAATGGCAGGATTTACTTAACAAACAAAACACCTGGGAACAGAATTCCTTAAATGCGATCCAGAATGGAATCCTGCAATGGAATCAATCGATTACAGGACTCGAAAATGATAAATTAAGTTATTTGAATGGAATCGAACAAACAAAAGCCCAGTGGTTGGCGAACAAACAATTGATTGCAAACGCTCAAAGCCAAATGAGAAACGCGCTTCAATCCACAATTACAAATATACGTTCTCAAGAAAATCAATTGAAAACAAATGCATCGAGTGATCCGAGTTTGACATCCGTGTTTGGGGACATGGACGAATTGTTGGAAGATCTACAGGATGCTCTGAATTCTAACGCATCCCTCGGCACGTTAGCGCAAACACTGGGAAATTTTTTCCAAAGTCAGATTTCAAACGCAACCGCAAAAGCCGACTACTGGAATATTACCAAATGGCAAGAGACGTATGCGACACAGACGGTTGCGTATTCTCAGATCGTGGGGAACTCTTCCATAAGCTGTACGAATTATGAAGGATCAGGATGTAACAACGTAGCCAGTGGGAATCGATCGATCGTATACAACAGTAATGGAAGTGTATATGGATGGAGAGCGAGCAGCGGTTCTTTGGTCTATCAATCGGATGAAACCGGCACGGTGGGCCAAGGTTCATATGGTTCGTCCGCATATATTGAAAACTCACATTACCAAATCAGTTGTCAAGCATGGGATTTCGGCGGAACTTGTGTCGGTGGATTTGGAGGTTACGAGTCCAACGGTGTCTATTGTGGTGACAGATTCGAATTCTGCGGATATACCCGAGACACAGTTATCGACCAAAACTATACAGTATTTGCAAGCGGGACGTTCAACCAACAACAGATAACAAACAACAATAATATTCGAAATGCAATATTCGGAAGTTATAACACTGCATTTGGACAATCCTCCCAAGCTGGGAACGCGGTGGCCGGATCGGGTGTGGCTCTTGAAACCAAAGTATATTTGGGAGGAAGCGCTTTAAATAGTTCCAACTGGTATGGATCGTTGGGATTGAATAACCAAGTTCAAATACAAACGAAATACAAATACATAGACTCTGCGATGCAAGCAAACCAGAACTTTTGGACGAGTATGAAAACTCAGTTTACAAATATTGCATCTACGTTTTTGTCACTCGTCAATCCGTTGAAAGACTGGGAAGAAAGATCGCAAACATACGAAGAAGAATACCAAGCAAAACTATTAGAACTGGAACAAACGAAACAATCTACAATTTCCAACTATGATAATCAGATTAATCTCATGAAGGCGGCAAGAGGAGCCTGGGTCACAGAAGTTTACGGTTACCAAATGGCAGGAATTGCAGGAAGCGCGGATAACGCAAATAGCCAATACAGAAGCGGACAAGAGAATTGGGATAATACGATATCAATCTTCCAACAATCGGAACTCAACTGGTATTTATCTGCAAAAGATATATTACAACAAGCGGTAACTGCAACTGACGGAGAAACACAATTCCAAACAAACGCAATTCCGCAAGCAAACCAACTACAAACACAAATTACAAACTCAGAAACAAATACAACCGGGCTTTACAACGCGGCCACCGGACTTTACCAAACGTATCAATATGCAGCGGCAGGAAACGTAATGCAACAAGCATTAACGAATCAACAAAACCAAACAAGTTGGAACGGACAAGGAGCCAACCTCTCTCAAACAATCGCAGATTCTTTTGGAAGAAGCGAAGCCTACAAAACAGCAGAACTCAGCGCAAGTAATCGAATCAATGCACTGGCACAAACGATTTACGGAAACGGGGCATATATCGTAGACAATACAGAGTTGCAAACACTCCAAACCCAAATTACAACGAGCGGACAAAACCAAACGTTTTGGCAAAATGAAATCAATGGAACCAACGGAGGATTTAACTTTAACGGTCGCAACAACACAAGCCAAGCAAAAGAAACCTTGTATACGAACATGATCGCAGACATTGCAGTCGCAACAACGTTACAAGCAGAAGTAGTCGACGAAGAGATCACATATCTAAAAACAGCAAACGAATACTTTGAGAAATCCGAAAGATATCAAGAGTTAGCAGACAAAGCAAGAAGCGAAGCAAAATTCGATGAAGCAGCACTTTACACTGGTTATGCGGTGAGAGAAAAAAACAACGCTTTAGGATATTTAAAAAAGAAATACTATTCGTTAGGCGAAGAAATTACGAGTGAAATAGACAACCGAGGATTGACATATACCAAAAATTCTTTCCTGAGTTACAGAGATAACCTACTCAACAAAAACTTTCAAAATAGCACACAAATCAACAAACAAATCCAAGAAGGAAAAAACGCTGTAGCAGGAATTATTTCCGAAGGAGAAAGTTACAACCAAATCCAAGGAATGATCCAAACAGCGACCAACTTAAACAAACAAGGAGAAGAAAACAAACAAAGAGTAGAGAAACTACTCTTAGAATCAAAAGAATTAGCAAACCGTAATATCGGAGAAGGACTCTTGGATGGACTCCAAGAAATGATCGCAAGCATACAAAGCACACTCCCACAAGAGATATCTAACAACGGAGTGAGCCAATACATACAAGCACAAGAGAAAGAGCTGGAAGAAAAACAAAAAAAGGCAGATGAACTACTTGCCCACATGAATTCACTTGTGACAAACCAAAACGATTTGAATGCATTACAAACCCTACTCCAAGGAAGCAGCCAAGCAATCAACCTAGCAGCAAACAGCGCGGTATCTAAATACTTAGACGACTACGCAAAGAAACTTCAAAAAGACAACGAAGAAAGAAGTAACCAACTTCAAAAGACGTTACTCGAAGCTCTGACGAACGGAGAAGATTACAAATATCTCAGAGACGCAGGATATTCTTTCCGAACGGATGGAGAAGGAATATCCGCTTACAGACAGATCTACAGCGGAGAAATCGAAATCGACGGCAGTGCGATGAAGAGCACGAGTTATTCTCCCGATTTAGAATATCAATATATTAGAATAGACACAAAATTCAATCCAGGAAACTTGAGCGTGGATATGATGAATCCAAACGCGACAAGGTTCAACGCAGAAATGGTACTGGGAGTTAAAAACTACATCGACAATCTCCAAAAGAACGTAGAGACGATGTTTGCTCAGTTCAGCGACAAAACAAACGAGATCAAAGAAGAATACGCACAGAATCAAGAAATCCGAGACTACAAAAAGGAACTCTACAAAGAAAATCGGGATACAACGGTAGCCTCCTTTCAAGCTTTACCAGGCGACTTGAAAGGCATGTTCGAAGGAGAAATGGGAGGACTCAAAAATTATCACGAACAAGGATCGAAATACAACTTCGGAACAGAAAGTTTCAAAGGCCAAAGCGGAGATATGAAGAAGATCGGCAAAGCGATGTATGAAGGAGCAAACATTGACGACACAGTTTTTGGAGGAAGCAGAGAACTCAAAGGCTCGGTGAGCGTCAAAGGCATACCTGTAGAAATTAGCTACGGAATGCAGTATTTGATCGTAACATCCGGATTTGATATATCGAATTTAGGCTACAACTTCAACTTGAAGTTAGTGGGAACTCAAAACGCAGAGAGTCAACTCTCGAACGTAAATCAAAAATATGCCGTCTACTCCGAAGACATTCAAAATAGAATCGAGAAACAAGCAAAGGCGAATGACGCGGATAAGGAAAGCAAGGGATTTCTATTTACAATTTTGAATGGAATGAACGGCGGATCCGGAAGCATGGGACAAAGATTTACCCAAGCGGTGAAGTCGGAAGCACAAAGCCGCATAACGGGAGCCGTGGCCGAAGCAACTGGATTACCTGCAAGTCTCGTAGGGGCACTTGTCGGTGGAAGTAGCATGAAAGACGCAGTGAAAGCGTATGTCAAAGACGAGACCGTAAACGCAATTTCGAAAGCAACCGGATTACCTACATGGCTTATCTCCAATCAGATGGAGAAGATGAACAAACCGAAAGAACAATGGTATCAAAGCCAAGAGTTCCAAATGGTGACAACAGTGGTAGCAGTAGCGGCAGCGCCCTTCACCGGCGGAGCTTCTCTGATGGTCGCTATGGCAGTGGGTGCAGGCCTGGGTGCCGCCACAGGAGCTGCAAGCGGAGGATTAAAAGGTGCGCTCGTCGGTGCTGTGGGTGGAGCTGCAGGAGCTGCTGTCAAAAGTTTTACAGGAGGAGCGGTTAACGTAGGCCTCAGCTACTCCGCAGAGAACGGATTTGGTGCAAGCGTAGGAGTCGGATATGGACCTGCCACAGTGAGCGTCGGCATCTCAGAACGAGGTGGAACATCGGTGGATGTCGGTTTAACAAAAGGCGGATTCAATGCAGGACTAAACTACAACAGTAAAACAGGAAGCGTAAGTGGAAGCACAGGATTTACTTCTCAAAGTGGAACGGGCTTAGCACTCAGTTACAACGAAGGAGACGGATTTGGTGCAAGCCTTAGTAAAAGTTTTAGTAATGGAGTCAATGGCGGAATCAGTTGGAGCGAGAAAGGTGGTGTCGGTGGAAACATCGGATACGAAGCTCCTGGAGACAAAAACAAACCGAAAGATTCACTTGCAAATCAAATGAAAGGAGCCGGTGGAACTTTAAGTTTCAATCAAAGAGATGGAGTATCAGCAGCGCTTAACGCATCGGGAGGAGTGAACGCAGGAAACTGGAGTGAGTCAGGTGGATTCCAGGCAAACACAAACTTTTTAGCCGACAAGTGGAAAGCCGATTTTATATCAGGAAAAGCGAAAGAAGACGCAGATGCGCAAGAAGCATCCAGAGGCGCTCAAAATAGGAACAATCAAGAATCTGGTGCAGCGGCGATCGCAGGGGCTGGGGTCACTTTCGGAGGTCGCAAAGAAGAAGGCGGCGTAACCTTACAGCACGGTGGTGGAGCCGGTGAACCGAACACAGGTTTAGGATCGGCTGGAGCATATGGCTCGCCAGGCCTTCACGACACCGTGCAGACAATTACAGTGTCCGGCGGGACTGTGGAAGGAAATGGAGGACGCAAGTTGAGTGCGGCTGATGTTGCGGAATTCAAAGCAGATTTCAGAAACGAAAGTAGAGCGCAGACCGATGCAAGCATCGCGGCATTGAAGAAGGCTGGTTACGACACAAACGGTATTGAGAAGTTTGTAACGGATTTTCGTAACGGAAAAGCGGCGAATACTGCGAACCAAACCGCAACAGCAACAGCAACAGTGCATCCGACTACTCAACAAAGCACCGGATTTTTTACAAATGCACTTAATTCAGTAGTGGGTGGAGCAACGGGATTGTGGAATCGGGCGACGGGGGGTTCTAAGCAATCAAATAGCAATGGTAATGGTAATGGACATGAAATTGTTCGTATTGGGGAAAACGGTTTGGCTGAGTATGCCAATGGAGCAAGAACTTCAATTGCATTTAATGAAAAAACGGACGGTCCATTCTCTCAACCTCGTACCGGCGAAGTACATGGAGCAGTAGATCTTATGACTCCAATTGGAACGAAAGTGTCTGCGTTAGAGGATGGTGTAGTTACAATTTCAAGAAATAAACCTGATGATTACTTGCGCTATCCATTGAAAGCCGGAGAAACTACAACACTTGGAGGAGCGTCTATTTCAATACGCCATACCAATGCGAATGGTGAAACCGTTTATAGCTACTATGCTCACAATTCAAAAGTATTAGTCGAAAATAATCAGAAAGTTTATAAAGGTCAGGTTATTGCTTTATCTGGTCAATCCGGTAATACTCCTGGCGGACCTCACATCCATCAAGAAGTGAGTAAATATGTAGACGGTAAAAGAGTAAAAATGGATCCTTTAGAGTTTTCATGGGAGAAGTTTAATGCAAATAAAAATGAAAATTAAATCACTGATAGCTATTTCATTATTGCTCGTAGTTTGTTCATGTAAAACTAAAGAGAGTTCAGCCCTCAATGATATACCGGATGAAGTTCCTTTATATCAAGCTTTACAAGCAGATTCTAAGAGAATTGGAATTCTAAAACTCGGAGAAAAATATGAAATTCAAAAAGAAGAAAGTATTTTATTCACTGATGAGATTGGAGGCTATTCAGAAAGTTTCAAATGGGTGCTTATCAAAAAAACTACAGGTGAAGTTGGATGGTCATTAAGAAATATTTTAAATCCTAATGGTAAATTAGAACAAAATGATCCTATCGGTAGGTGGGTTTCTTTGGGTTCTAAATTTCCACAAGATTTAGTTAGATTTCTTAATCTTGAAATTTCAAAATCTGAAGTTTTGGTGAACCCTTATGCCGGCGTCGGTTATTTAAAATATGAAGATCCTAAGTTTGAATGTTCTAATGGAATATGCTCGATTTTTGCAAATGGTAAATTGATTCTTAAATTTAGCTTCCTGAAGACAAATGCTATTAAAATTATCTTCTCTGCTAAGGTTGTTGGGGATGGAGTTTCGCCTGATGTTCAAGTTAAAGAGAGTGATATGTATCACATATTGGAAGAAGGTTCGATTCTTTACAGATTGTAGCTTACGCTGTAGTCCACTCTCGCACAAACTAACACCCTCTAACGATGCACGAGCAAACGCAAAATACTCTTCCCGAGCACATTCCGAGTGCAAACTGGACTAAACGGTTCACAAAAGTGAACCGGCATGAAAGTTGCAGGGATGATGTGAAGAGAGACATCACATTATAAAAGTGTAAATGATGATTGGGTTAATTACCGGATTTGAAACCTGTATTCTAACAAACTCCACAGGATGTAACTTTATTAAGGAGGTATCTTTGTTTTTTAGCGTCTTTCGATTGTTGGTTTAGCAAATTAGAATCAATGGATTTACCGCGAAAGATTTCGGAAGGAGTGAGTAGATAACGGCCGGCTCTGTTGGGCCGTTGATCGTTGTAGATGGGAATCCATTCGGACAATTTTTGAATCAAAGATTGTCTATTAGGAATATCTAAATGATGAAGGCACTGATACTTTGTGATTTTGTGGATTGCCTCGATGGGACTGTTAGAAAATGAAACGTCTTTACCTGCGGTAATTTTGTTGATTGGAAGCTCGTAATCAAAAATGATTCTGTCGAGAGAGCCTTGATTTTCGGGCCCCCCGTCGGTCATCAAATGAACGAAAGAAGATTCTTTAGAAAGATTGAGATTGATTAAAGGAAAAAGATCGGGCAAGGTCAATTTGGAAAAAGAGGTTTGATACTTGGAAATGGCTTCCTCGACTAACGAAGCACAGATGTCGCTGTCGACTTGGGGAGCGACTCTAAACGCTAAAATCATCTTAGAGAAGTTATCAATCAAGATGTAAATATGAGATTTGACGTTGTCTTTGGTGACAAACTGAGTGATATCGCAATGCCAAACTTCATTGGGACGGTAGGTTTTAAAACCTTCTTTCTTTAGCTTCTTAAACTTGTTCGAAAAGAGTTCGGGACGAATCACTCTCGCCCATTTGTAAAAGGAAGATAAGCTGCAATGCAGAATGTCGTTTTTTCTAGCGTATCCCCAAATGGAAGAAAGAGGCCAAAACAAAGTAGCTTTTTCCAAAAGAAGATTTTTTAAAGAATCGATTTCCTTGACTGAAATCTGACCGACAAACCGCTTGTGGCAGAGTTTTTCCCAGGAACTACTACATCGGAACCGCACTTGGAAAAACCAGCTGTGAAAAGTGGACTTTGAGATATGAAACTTCCTTAATGTTCTTTCGAATCCAAGGTCGTCCCTTACTCTTTGAATGGTACGGACGATTTTTTCTTTAACTTGAATTGAGTTTTTCATCTTTTTCGGAAGAGATTTGATCTGAAGAAGACATAGTTTGATTTTTGCAAGAGCGATGATCCCTTTTTGAAGGGTAAGAGAGTTTTCCAAGCGTATGGAAAGGTAGTTAGCTTCTCTTTGAAGATTCGGCTCCATCCCGTTAAACCGAAACCCGTAGATATGACGAAAGGAATCTGGATCTTTGTTTTTTAGAGAGTGAACGGTGGATTTCGGTAACCCTTTGAGCTGCTCGGAAGTAATAACGCCGTTAGCGACATTGAATTTCCAGAATGTATCGTATGAATTCCTGTTTTTTTTAGGGATTGTAGGAAGTATGACTGATGAATGGGTCGCTGTCTGCATGTTATCTGTGAATACATCGTAATATTTTCATCACAATATGAATCTTTTTTTGCTGAACGCCTAATTTTTGTTATTTGTCAGTGATATGATAATTGACACAAATCACAAATTTTTTCAATCTTGTTCGAGTCTTTAGAGGACGGAAACGGGGGAAAAGTTGCATCACGGGTTTGGAATTCAGCTTTTGAGTTTTAAAGACCAAACATCGAACTACGAAGCGAAAGCGATCGCAGCAGAAATCCTGCGACGCAACATGAATTGAAGGATGAAACTGGAATATACGGAAATGCTAACATGTTGCGATGCAGATTGGAGCGAAGAGCGCGGTTTTTCTTCGCGGAAGCGAAGAAAAATTCGCCCCACTGTCCCCAGTTTTCCGTGCTCAGTCGTCAGTTCTCCGAATCGTTTTTCCTTTAAAACAAAGATCGTCAGTTTAATCACGATCTTTTCGTTTCATATATCCTTTGTCATACCTCTGACCGTTTTCAGTTTTTTGTCCTCCAGTTCTCTGGACGCTCAAAGTGTGCCGACACTCGGATCGACAAAACAATTTGCAAACGACGAATTAAAACCTTACGTGGACGCGGCAAAAGCCGGAGCCACGGATTCGGGAACGTTTTTAAATTCGGTGAACAACGGAGAACAAGTTTTAGAAGCCGCTTGGGAAACGGGAGTCAACGCGGAGATAGAATCGATCGTGGGTGGAGTGAATAACTCGGACACGGTGAATAACGTAAACGTTTACAAAGACGCTGTAAGAGCACAACTGGAACTGCAGAAACAACAGGCAAAGAACCAATGGATCGCAGACGTAAACGCATACATACAAGCAGAGTTACAAATCTTTTTAGCGACATTATCTCAAAACACATCGAACAACGTAACATCGACGAACACAAATGCGGTGAATACGATCAATCCGACCGTACAAACTGTAACCACTACTCCTGCCGCCCAAGCAACAAACCCCGCACAAGCGGCACAGAGTTATTACCAAGGAACCCAGCTCTGGGATTCTAAATGGCAGGATTTACTTAACAAACAAAACACCTGGGAACAGAATTCCTTAAATGCGATCCAGAATGGAATCCTGCAATGGAATCAATCAATTACAGGACTCGAAAATGATAAATTAAGTTATTTGAATGGAATCGAACAAACAAAAGCCCAGTGGTTGGCAAACAAACAATTGATTGCAAACGCTCAAAGCCAAATGAGAAACGCGCTTCAATCCACAATTACAAATATACGTTCTCAAGAAAATCAATTGAAAACAAATGCATCAAGTGATCCGAGTTTGACGTCCGTGTTTGGGGACATGGACGAATTGTTGGAAGATCTACAGGAGGCTCTGAATTCTAACGCATCCCTCGGCACGTTAGCGCAAACACTAGGAAATTTTTTCCAAAGTCAGATAACAAACGCAACCGCAAAAGCCGACTACTGGAATATAACCAAATGGCAGGAGACGTATGCGACTCAAGTCCTAGAGTTTAAAAAAGAAGTGGCAACCGCAAGCTTAAGTTGTAGTGGAAGTAGTTCTTGTAACAACCTGTCTACCGGACCACGAGCGATCACGTATGGAAACGACGGAAACGTATATGGTTGGGGTGCGACTAACGGAGGTTTTCAAAACGGAGTTTTGGTAAGCACTTTTGATCCATATACGGTAATGAATCCGAATTACGCGGAACTCAATCAACAATACCAAAGTTGCCAGACTCAGGCGTCCGGATCTCCATTCGGATGGATAACTTGGATATCCTATCCATGTTCAAATTTTGGATGGAACGGAGAGAATGCACCGGTTCAATCCTATACTGTAGTCCCCAACAACAGCACGGGATACTACAGCGCAGGACATTACGAAGCGACGTGTAACGGATCGGATGTAGGAGGAACTTGCCTTGGAGGAACCGGCCACTACGCGTTAGACTTAACTGATTGTACCGGAGCTCCGTTTGGAGTAATGTGCGGCTATAGCAGACAATGGCATACGGACGACAGTTATTCCACCTCGGTAACGGAAAGTTTTAGCCAGGCACAAAAAGATCAAATAGCGACAAACACAAAAATACGAAACGCGGTCTATGGAAATTACAACACTGCGTTTGGATTGTCTTCCCAAGCGGGGAATGCAGTTTCAAATTCAAGCGTTGCGCTTGAAACAAAAGTGTGGTTAGGCGGAAGCGCTTTAAATAACTCGAATTGGTACAATTCTCTTGGATTGATCGAACAAGTACAGGTTCAAACCAAATACAAATACATAGACTCTGCGATGCAAGCAAACCAGAACTTTTGGACGAGTATGAAAACACAGTTTACAAATATTGCATCCACGTTTTTGTCACTCGTCAATCCGTTGAAAGACTGGGAAGAAAGATCGCAAACATACGAAGAAGAATACCAAGCAAAACTATTAGAACTGGAACAAACGAAACAATCTACAATTTCCAACTATGATAATCAGATTAATCTCATGAAGGCGGCAAGAGGAGCCTGGGTCACAGAAGTTTACGGTTACCAAATGGCAGGAATTGCAGGAAGCGCAGATAACGCAAATAGCCAATTTAGAACGGGACAAGAAAACTGGGACGACACAATATCAATCTTCCAACAAGCAGAGTTAAATTGGTATTTATCCGCAAAAGATATATTGCAACAAGCGGTAACTGCAACTGACGGAGAAACACAATTCCAAACAAACGCAACCTCACAAGCAAACCAACTACAAACACAAATTACAAACTCGGAGACAAATACAACCGGGCTTTACAACGCAGCAACAGGTTTGTATCAAACGTATCAATATGCAGCGGCAGGAAACGTAATGCAACAAGCAATTACAAACCTGCAAAACCAAACAAGTTGGAACGGACAAGGAGCCAACCTCTCTCAAACAATCGCAGATTCTTTTGGAAGAAGCGAAGCCTACAAAACAGCAGAACTCAGCGCAAGTAATCGAATCAATGCATTAGCACAAACGATTTACGGAAACGGGGCATATATCGTAGACAATACAGAGTTAAATCAGATTCAAAATCAAATTACAACGAGCGGACAAAACCAAACGTTTTGGCAAAATGAAATCAATGGAACCAACGGAGGATTTAACTTTAACGGAAGAAGAGCGACAAGTATATCTACAACAACAGAATACACAAATATACGAAACGATATCTCTGTAGCGACAACACTACAAGCAGAAGTAGTAGACGAAGAGAGAGGCTATCTAAAAACCGCAAACGAATACTTTGAAAAATCAGAGAAGTATCAAGAGTTAGCAGACAAAGCAAGAAGCGAAGCCAAGTTCGATGAAGCAGCGCTTTACACTGGTTATGCGGTGAGAGAAAAAAACAACGCTTTAGGATATTTAAAAAAGAAATACTATTCGTTAGGCGAAGAAATTACGAGTGAAATAGACAACCGAGGATTGACATATACCAAAAATTCTTTCCTGAGTTACAGAGATAACCTACTCAACAAAAACTTTCAGAATACAACTCAAATCAACAAACAAATCCAAGAAGGAAAGAACGCCGTGGCGGGGATTATATCCGAAGGAGAAAGTTACAACCAAATCCAAGGAATGATACAAACCGCTTCCAACTTAAACAAACAAGGAGAAGAAAACAAAGAACGAGTGGAACGGTTGCTACTCGAATCCAAAGAATTAGCAAACCGTAATATCGGAGAAGGACTCTTGGATGGATTGCAAGAAATGATCGCAAGTATCCAAAGTTCGTTACCACAAGAAGTGAGTAACAATGGAGTCGCTCAATACATCCAAGCACAAGAGAAAGAATTGGAAGAAAAACAAAAAAAGGCAGATGAACTACTTTCTCACATGAATTTACTTGTGACGAATAACAATGATTTGGCGGCATTGCAAACATTGTTACAAGGAAGTAGCCAAGCAATCAACTTGGCGGCAAACAGCGCAGTGTCAAAATACTTAGACGACTACGCAAAAAAACTACAAAAAGATAACGAAGAAAGAAGTGCAAATCTCCAAAAGACACTTTTAGAAGCGCTGACCAACGGAGACGAATACAAATATCTTAGAGAAGCAGGATACGGATTTAGAGTGGATGGAGAAGGAATCAGCGCGTATCGACAGATCTACAGCGGAGAAATCGAAATCGACGGCAGTGCGATGAAGAGCACGAGTTATTCTCCCGATTTAGAATATCAATATATACGAATGGAGACGAAGTTTAATCCTGGAAACCTGAGCGTGGATATGATGAATCCAAACGCGACAAGGTTCAACGCAGAAATGGTACTGGGAGTTAAAAACTACATCGACAATCTACAAAAGAACGTGGAGACGATGTTTGCTCAGTTTAGCAACAAGACAAACGAGATCAAAGAAGAATACGCAGAGAATCAGGAGATCGAAAGTTATCAAAAGAAATTGTATGAGGCAAGTAAAGAGAATTACTTAGCAGCCTTCCAAGCTTTACCAGGCGAATTGAAAAACATGTTCGAAGGAGAAATGGGAGGCTTAAAAGGTTATCACGAACAAGGATCGAAATACAACTTCGGAACAGAAAGTTTCAAAGGCCAAAGCGGAGATATGAAGAAGATCGGCAAAGCGATGTATGAAGGAGCTTCGATCGACGACACAGTTTTTGGAGGAAGCAGAGAATTAAAAGGCTCGGTGAGCGTCAAAGGGATTCCTGTGGAAGTAAGCTACGGAATGCAATACTTGATCGTCACATCCGGATTTGATATTTCAAATTTAGGATACAACTTCAAGTTGAAGGGAGTGGGAACCAATTACGTCGACAATCAACTCTCAAACGTAAACCGAAAATATACCGTCTACTCCGAAGACATTCAAAATAGAATCGAAAAACAAGCAAAGGCGAATGACGCGGAGAAGGAAAGCAAGGGATTTCTGTTTAACGTATTAAGCGGAATGAGCGGAGGACAAAAACCTCATGAAGCCATTAAATCCGAAGTTCAAAGCCGCATAACGGGAGCAGTTGCGGAAGCAACTGGATTACCTGCGAGTTTTGTGGGAGCCCTTGTCGGCGGTTCCAACATGAAACAAGCGATGAAAGCATACGAGAAGAGCGTGACCACGGAAGCGATATCGCAAGCAACCGGAATTCCCGCTTGGTATTTAAACCAAAAGATTTCTGAGAAAGAAGCGACACACGCGATGACGACGAGCTTTTCGTACAACATGGGTCGGGGTCTTGGCACGATGGCGGCTGTTGCAATAGCGACAGTTGCGGTAGGTCCAGTCGGTGTCATCGCTCTTGCGGCAAATCCAGATGTGACGAAAAAAGTGAACAAGTTCTCGGATCATCTGGGTAAACAAGCGTATGAAAACCGCGAAACGATCGATACAGTAATAACGGTTGCTGCTTCTGCGACGGCAATCATAACAGGTGGAGCGAGTTTAGTAGCGCTTGCAGCTTACAAAACGATACAGGGCGCGACGGAAGGCGGCGTGTTGGGTGCGCTCGCTGGAGCAGCGACGATTGGGAATGCTCCTCTTTCGATTGCAACTGGAGGTCTTGTAAGCTATGACCTAAGCTACTCGAGAGAGAAAGGATTTGGAGCAAGCGTCGGCGGTGGCATGAAGCTGATGGAAGGCCTTGGAGTTGGAGCCACACTCAGTTACAACGAACAAACAGGATTCGGCGGATCCGCGGGTTTGCAAGCGGGAACAAGCGCACTTAGCTTTAACGCGGGAATAAGTTATTCCGAACAAGGAGGAATTTCAGCTAACGCTGGCCTCGGACTCGGAATGGGTAAAAACGGAACCACAGGATCGTATGCCAGCACTCTCAACTTGGGAATGAGCTACAACAGACAAGACGGCTTTGGCACTAGCGTGGGAATTTCAAGAAACAACAACGTGGTTCTTCCGGGAGTTGGTGCTACACTTTCTCGTTCGGAGTTTGGAGGATGGGGAGCGGATGTATCTACGGACCAATACGGTTCGTATGAAGGTAAAGGCGGTAAATACGGCGGAGTCAGTGGAGGACTTTCTTGGAACGAACACACTGGCCTTACACTCAGCTTAAACTCGGGGGGAACCAATGCATTCAACTACAATGCTCAGAGCGGTTTAACCAGTAACAGTAACTTTCTTGCCGAGTCTGCAATGAACAACGGTCTTTCTCAAGGGGTGGCTGAGACTCCCGAAGAAAAAGCATATGCGGCAGCGAAAGCAGAAGCGGATTCCAGAGCTGCTCAGAATAGGAACAATTCTGAACAAGGAAAATCTGCGTTAGACGCGGTTGGATATGCTACGCAGAGAAGAGAAGAAGACTACTCTCAAAACCACGGTGACATTGACAACGATGGAAAAAACAAAGGATCTGGAATTGATCCAACCAAGTTGGAAATCAACCAATACGAGCGTTTTCAAAACAGAGATGGTGCCGCTGAGAACTTGAGCAAGAAAATAGATGAAACGTATAGCGCGAACCAAGGTAAGGACAAAAAGCTGCACAAAGAGTTTACCTCAGAAATCGATTTGAGGAGAAGTAAGATTTCTGAGAACGAGGCGAATATGAGTTTGGGCGACAAGATGAAGTTGGACAAACTCAAAGATCAAAAAGCGGCCTTAGATGCGGAATACAAAGCTATCAATTCTGGGGGAGGGAAAAACGACAAATACAATGAAATACTTTTGCTAAAAATCGAAGCAGTGAATCATCAAATGAATGATATGAAGGCGGGAGACGCATTTAAATACAAAGGGGAGAATGCGGACAATCGGACTGAACTGATGGGAAGAATGATTGAGCTGAAAGAGAAAGAAGCGTATGGAACATTGACTCCTAACGAGAAAAAAGATCTTGCTAAGGTAACGAGTGGTCTGGAAGATTATCGCCGATATGGCCAAGTTAGAGATCTGATTTTGAACAACAAGATTTCGAGTTATGATTTAGGTTCGTCTACGACGGCGGCGATTTGTTTTGTGAATTCGCATTCCAACTATCTCGGAGCGGATACTAAAACAAATTATTTCTCCCAGGCTCAGTTAGGGAATATCGGTATGACAAACAGTGATTACAGGGGAATGAAGGCTCCTTCTTTGGGTGTGGGAAGTCACTGGAGTGGAACTCTCAATACGTTGAAAAATCCGGCGAGCGGTGAAGTCCATGTGACGCGATCCCAGGTTGACATTTTGAACCGAAGCAAGGCAAACAATGCGATCGTGTTTACAGACACGACAGGCGACGGAAATGCAAATCACTGGCAGAATGTGGCGAGGGGTGAGGATGGTAAATGGTATGACATCAATAATAACCGCCGAACTAAAGATGATTTAAAACAAATGGATTTCAGTAAAGTATATCAAATCAAATACAATGACAATTGGTGAAACATGAAAAAGAAAATAGCGTTAGTAAGTATGTTGTTCTTTGTTTTCTTCTGCAAGGAAGAAAACAAAGAAGTCCCCAAACAAGAAAATTCCGTCCAGGAAGAGAAGGTGCAGGATATGAAGACTGAAAATATATTCAACTGGGTATTTGCGATGGACGGCTTAAATACTTTTAAAGAATCAATGGGCATCATATCTAAATTTGATGAGTATTGTTTGAAAATTGATCCTAATGTTAATTTTTTTGAACTTGGGATTGCGGAAGGTAAAGTTTACAAAGGCAAAGTTAAAGAACGAGATTTAGAAAGTGTAACGATTGAAATCAATGGTAAAACTCGCAAATATTTTATTGTGCAATATACATCAATAACTAAGGTCGAGACTTATGCATTGATGACGGAAAACTACTCAAAGAAAGAATCAGATGGGAAATGGAATATGGACAGTGCCGAAGGGAAGGTTGCTTCTTCTCAAACGATTTCCGAATGCATTTCTGATATTAAACTAAACTACGAACTACAGTATCACGAAGAAGATCACGGGGTGCAGAAAAAGAAGTAAAGCTTTTGTTCTGTTGCAGATCCACACCAAAAACAAAACAGGGCTCCGGGGATGGAACCAAGGAGATAGCCGAGCACATTCCGAGTGCAAACTGGACTAAACGGTTCACAAAAGTGAACCGGCATGAAAGTTGCAGGGATGATGTGAAGAGAGACATCACATTATAAAAGTGTAAATGATGATTGGGTTAATTACCGGATTTGAAACCTGTATTCTAACAAACTCCACAGGATGTAACTTTATTAAGGAGGTATCTTTGTTTTTTAGCGTCTTTCGATTGTTGGTTTAGCAAATTAGAATCAATGGATTTACCGCGAAAGATTTCGGAAGGAGTGAGTAGATAACGGCCGGCTCTGTTGGGCCGTTGATCGTTGTAGATGGGAATCCATTCGGACAATTTTTGAATCAAAGATTGTCTATTAGGAATATCTAAATGATGAAGGCACTGATACTTTGTGATTTTGTGGATTGCCTCTATGGGACTATTAGAAAATGAAACGTCTTTACCTGCGGTAATTTTGTTGATTGGAAGCTTGTAATCAAAAATGATTCTGTCGAGAGCGCCTTGATTTTCGGGCCCCCCGTCGGTCATCAAATGAACGAAAGAAGATTCTTTAGAAAGATTGAGATTGATTAAAGGAAAAAGATCGGGCAAGGTCAATTTGGAAAAAGAGGTTTGATACTTGGAAATGGCTTCCTCGACTAACGAAGCACAGATGTCGCTGTCGACTTGGGCAGCGACTCTAAACGCTAAAATCATCTTAGAGAAGTTATCAATCAAGATGTAAATATGAGATTTGACGTTGTCTTTGGTGACAAACTGAGTGATATCGCAATGCCAAACTTCATTGGGACGGTAGGTTTTAAAACCTTCTTTCTTTAGCTTCTTAAACTTGTTTGAAAAGAGTTCGGGACGAATCACTCTTGCCCATTTGTAAAAGGAAGATAAGCTGCAATGCAGAATGTCGTTTTTTCTAGCGCATCCCCAAATGGAAGAAAGAGGCCAAAACAAAGTAGCTTTTTCCAAAAGAAGATTTTTTAAAGAATCGATTTCCTTGACTGAAATCTGACCGACAAACCGCTTGTGGCAGAGTTTTTCCCAGGAACTACTACATCGGAACCGCACTTGGAAAAACCAGCTGTGAAAAGTGGACTTTGAGATATGAAACTTCCTTAATGTTCTTTCGAATCCAAGGTCGTCCCTTACTCTTTGAATGGTACGGACGATTTTTTCTTTAACTTGAATTGAGTTTTTCATCTTTTTCGGAAGAGATTTGATCTGAAGAAGACATAGTTTGATTTTTGCAAGAGCGATGATCCCTTTTTGAAGGGTAAGAGAGTTTTCCAAGCGTATGGAAAGGTAGTTAGCTTCTCTTTGAAGATTCGGCTCCATCCCGTTAAACCGAAACCCGTAGATATGACGAAAGGAATCTGGATCTTTGTTTTTTAGAGAGTGAACGGTGGATTTCGGTAACCCTTTGAGCTGCTCGGAAGTAATAACGCCGTTAGCGACATTGAATTTCCAGAATGTATCGTATGAATTCCTGTTTTTTTTAGGGATTGTAGGAAGTATGACTGATGAATGGGTCGCTGTCTGCATGTTATCTGTGAATACATCGTAATATTTTCATCACAATATGAATCTTTTTTTGCTGAACGCCTAATTTTTGTTATTTGTCAGTGATATGATAATTGACACAAATCACAAATTTTTTCAATCTTGTTCGAGTCTTTAGAGGACGGAAACGGGGGAAAAGTTGCATCACGGGTTTGGAATTCAGCTTTTGAGTTTTAAAGACCAAACATCGAACTACGAAGCGAAAGCGATCGCAGCAGAAATCCTGCGACGCAACATGAATTGAAGGATGAAACTGGAATATACGGAAATGCTAACATGTTGCGATGCAGATTGGAGCGAAGAGCGCGGTTTTTCTTCGCGGAAGCGAAGAAAAATTCGCCCCACTGTCCCCAGTTTTCCGTGCTCAGTCGTCAGTTCTCCGAATCGTTTTTCCTTTAAAACAAAGATCGTAAGTTTAATCACGATCTTTTCGTTTCATATATCCTTTGTCATACCTCTGACCGTTTTCAGTTTTTTGTCCTCCAGTTCTCTGGACGCTCAAAGTGTGCCGACGCTTGGATCGACAAAACAATTTGCAAACGACGAATTAAAACCTTACGTGGACGCGGCAAAAGCCGGAGCCACGGATTCGGGAACGTTTTTAAATTCGGTGAACAACGGAGAACAAGTTTTAGAAGCCGCTTGGGAAACGGGAGTCAACGCGGAGATAGAAGCCATCGTGGGTGGAGTGAATAACTCGGACACGGTGAATAACGTAAACGTTTACAAAGACGCTGTAAGAGCTCAGTTGGAATTGCAGAAACAACAGGCAAAGAACCAATGGATCGCGGACGTAAACGCGTACATACAAGCAGAGTTACAAATCTTTTTAGCGACATTATCCCAAAACACATCGAACAACGTAACATCGACGAACACAAATGCGGTGAATACGATCAATCCGACTGTGCAAACTGTAACCACTACTCCTGCCGCCCAAGCAACAAACCCCGCACAAGCGGCACAGAGTTATTACCAAGGAACCCAGCTCTGGGATTCTAAATGGCAGGATTTACTTAACAAACAAAACACCTGGGAACAGAATTCCTTAAATGCGATCCAGAATGGAATCCTGCAATGGAATCAATCGATTACAGGACTCGAAAATGATAAATTAAGTTATTTGAATGGAATCGAACAAACAAAAGCCCAGTGGTTGGCGAACAAACAATTGATTGCAAACGCTCAAAGCCAAATGAGAAACGCGCTTCAATCCACAATTACAAATATACGTTCTCAAGAAAATCAATTGAAAACAAATGCATCGAGTGATCCGAGTTTGACATCCGTGTTTGGGGACATGGACGAATTGTTGGAAGATCTACAGGATGCTCTGAATTCTAACGCATCCCTCGGCACGTTAGCGCAAACACTGGGAAATTTTTTCCAAAGTCAGATTTCAAACGCAACCGCAAAAGCCGACTACTGGAATATTACCAAATGGCAAGAGACGTATGCGACACAGACGGTTGCGTATTCTCAGATCGTGGGGAACTCTTCCATAAGCTGTACGAATTATGAAGGATCAGGATGTAACAACGTAGCCAGTGGGAATCGATCGATCGTATACAACAGTAATGGAAGTGTATATGGATGGAGAGCGAGCAGCGGTTCTTTGGTCTATCAATCGGATGAAACCGGCACGGTGGGCCAAGGTTCATATGGTTCGTCCGCATATATTGAAAACTCACATTACCAAATCAGTTGTCAAGCATGGGATTTCGGCGGAACTTGTGTCGGTGGATTTGGAGGTTACGAGTCCAACGGTGTCTATTGTGGTGACAGATTCGAATTCTGCGGATATACCCGAGACACAGTTATCGACCAAAACTATACAGTATTTGCAAGCGGGACGTTCAACCAACAACAGATAACAAACAACAATAATATTCGAAATGCAATATTCGGAAGTTATAACACTGCATTTGGACAATCCTCCCAAGCTGGGAACGCGGTGGCCGGATCGGGTGTGGCTCTTGAAACCAAAGTATATTTGGGAGGAAGCGCTTTAAATAGTTCCAACTGGTATGGATCGTTGGGATTGAATAACCAAGTTCAAATACAAACGAAATACAAATACATAGACTCTGCGATGCAAGCAAACCAGAACTTTTGGACGAGTATGAAAACTCAGTTTACAAATATTGCATCTACGTTTTTGTCACTCGTCAATCCGTTGAAAGACTGGGAAGAAAGATCGCAAACATACGAAGAAGAATACCAAGCAAAACTATTAGAACTGGAACAAACGAAACAATCTACAATTTCCAACTATGATAATCAGATTAATCTCATGAAGGCGGCAAGAGGAGCCTGGGTCACAGAAGTTTACGGTTACCAAATGGCAGGAATTGCAGGAAGCGCGGATAACGCAAATAGCCAATACAGAAGCGGACAAGAGAATTGGGATAATACGATATCAATCTTCCAACAATCGGAACTCAACTGGTATTTATCTGCAAAAGATATATTACAACAAGCGGTAACTGCAACTGACGGAGAAACACAATTCCAAACAAACGCAATTCCGCAAGCAAACCAACTACAAACACAAATTACAAACTCAGAAACAAATACAACCGGGCTTTACAACGCGGCCACCGGACTTTACCAAACGTATCAATATGCAGCGGCAGGAAACGTAATGCAACAAGCATTAACGAATCAACAAAACCAAACAAGTTGGAACGGACAAGGAGCCAACCTCTCTCAAACAATCGCAGATTCTTTTGGAAGAAGCGAAGCCTACAAAACAGCAGAACTCAGCGCAAGTAATCGAATCAATGCACTGGCACAAACGATTTACGGAAACGGGGCATATATCGTAGACAATACAGAGTTGCAAACACTCCAAACCCAAATTACAACGAGCGGACAAAACCAAACGTTTTGGCAAAATGAAATCAATGGAACCAACGGAGGATTTAACTTTAACGGTCGCAACAACACAAGCCAAGCAAAAGAAACCTTGTATACGAACATGATCGCAGACATTGCAGTCGCAACAACGTTACAAGCAGAAGTAGTCGACGAAGAGATCACATATCTAAAAACAGCAAACGAATACTTTGAGAAATCCGAAAGATATCAAGAGTTAGCAGACAAAGCAAGAAGCGAAGCAAAATTCGATGAAGCAGCACTTTACACTGGTTATGCGGTGAGAGAAAAAAACAACGCTTTAGGATATTTAAAAAAGAAATACTATTCGTTAGGCGAAGAAATTACGAGTGAAATAGACAACCGAGGATTGACATATACCAAAAATTCTTTCCTGAGTTACAGAGATAACCTACTCAACAAAAACTTTCAAAATAGCACACAAATCAACAAACAAATCCAAGAAGGAAAAAACGCTGTAGCAGGAATTATTTCCGAAGGAGAAAGTTACAACCAAATCCAAGGAATGATCCAAACAGCGACCAACTTAAACAAACAAGGAGAAGAAAACAAACAAAGAGTAGAGAAACTACTCTTAGAATCAAAAGAATTAGCAAACCGTAATATCGGAGAAGGACTCTTGGATGGACTCCAAGAAATGATCGCAAGCATACAAAGCACACTCCCACAAGAGATATCTAACAACGGAGTGAGCCAATACATACAAGCACAAGAGAAAGAGCTGGAAGAAAAACAAAAAAAGGCAGATGAACTACTTGCCCACATGAATTCACTTGTGACAAACCAAAACGATTTGAATGCATTACAAACCCTACTCCAAGGAAGCAGCCAAGCAATCAACCTAGCAGCAAACAGCGCGGTATCTAAATACTTAGACGACTACGCAAAGAAACTTCAAAAAGACAACGAAGAAAGAAGTAACCAACTTCAAAAGACGTTACTCGAAGCTCTGACGAACGGAGAAGATTACAAATATCTCAGAGACGCAGGATATTCTTTCCGAACGGATGGAGAAGGAATATCCGCTTACAGACAGATCTACAGCGGAGAAATCGAAATCGACGGCAGTGCGATGAAGAGCACGAGTTATTCTCCCGATTTAGAATATCAATATATTAGAATAGACACAAAATTCAATCCAGGAAACTTGAGCGTGGATATGATGAATCCAAACGCGACAAGGTTCAACGCAGAAATGGTACTGGGAGTTAAAAACTACATCGACAATCTCCAAAAGAACGTAGAGACGATGTTTGCTCAGTTCAGCGACAAAACAAACGAGATCAAAGAAGAATACGCACAGAATCAAGAAATCCGAGACTACAAAAAGGAACTCTACAAAGAAAATCGGGATACAACGGTAGCCTCCTTTCAAGCTTTACCAGGCGACTTGAAAGGCATGTTCGAAGGAGAAATGGGAGGACTCAAAAATTATCACGAACAAGGATCGAAATACAACTTCGGAACAGAAAGTTTCAAAGGCCAAAGCGGAGATATGAAGAAGATCGGCAAAGCGATGTATGAAGGAGCAAACATTGACGACACAGTTTTTGGAGGAAGCAGAGAACTCAAAGGCTCGGTGAGCGTCAAAGGCATACCTGTAGAAATTAGCTACGGAATGCAGTATTTGATCGTAACATCCGGATTTGATATATCGAATTTAGGCTACAACTTCAACTTGAAGTTAGTGGGAACTCAAAACGCAGAGAGTCAACTCTCGAACGTAAATCAAAAATATGCCGTCTACTCCGAAGACATTCAAAATAGAATCGAGAAACAAGCAAAGGCGAATGACGCGGATAAGGAAAGCAAGGGATTTCTATTTACAATTTTGAATGGAATGAACGGCGGATCCGGAAGCATGGGACAAAGATTTACCCAAGCGGTGAAGTCGGAAGCACAAAGCCGCATAACGGGAGCCGTGGCCGAAGCAACTGGATTACCTGCAAGTCTCGTAGGGGCACTTGTCGGTGGAAGTAGCATGAAAGACGCAGTGAAAGCGTATGTCAAAGACGAGACCGTAAACGCAATTTCGAAAGCAACCGGATTACCTACATGGCTTATCTCCAATCAGATGGAGAAGATGAACAAACCGAAAGAACAATGGTATCAAAGCCAAGAGTTCCAAATGGTGACAACAGTGGTAGCAGTAGCGGCAGCGCCCTTCACCGGCGGAGCTTCTCTGATGGTCGCTATGGCAGTGGGTGCAGGCCTGGGTGCCGCCACAGGAGCTGCAAGCGGAGGATTAAAAGGTGCGCTCGTCGGTGCTGTGGGTGGAGCTGCAGGAGCTGCTGTCAAAAGTTTTACAGGAGGAGCGGTTAACGTAGGCCTCAGCTACTCCGCAGAGAACGGATTTGGTGCAAGCGTAGGAGTCGGATATGGACCTGCCACAGTGAGCGTCGGCATCTCAGAACGAGGTGGAACATCGGTGGATGTCGGTTTAACAAAAGGCGGATTCAATGCAGGACTAAACTACAACAGTAAAACAGGAAGCGTAAGTGGAAGCACAGGATTTACTTCTCAAAGTGGAACGGGCTTAGCACTCAGTTACAACGAAGGAGACGGATTTGGTGCAAGCCTTAGTAAAAGTTTTAGTAATGGAGTCAATGGCGGAATCAGTTGGAGCGAGAAAGGTGGTGTCGGTGGAAACATCGGATACGAAGCTCCTGGAGACAAAAACAAACCGAAAGATTCACTTGCAAATCAAATGAAAGGAGCCGGTGGAACTTTAAGTTTCAATCAAAGAGATGGAGTATCAGCAGCGCTTAACGCATCGGGAGGAGTGAACGCAGGAAACTGGAGTGAGTCAGGTGGATTCCAGGCAAACACAAACTTTTTAGCCGACAAGTGGAAAGCCGATTTTATATCAGGAAAAGCGAAAGAAGACGCAGATGCGCAAGAAGCATCCAGAGGCGCTCAAAATAGGAACAATCAAGAATCTGGTGCAGCGGCGATCGCAGGTATGGGCGTTGAAACTCAAAGAAGAGAAGAGGATGGAATCCTGGATCACATTCTGGGCAAGGCGGCTGAGACGTTAGGCGGCGGTCTGGATTGGGTAGGAAACAAGATCGATGGAGCAATCGACAGCGTTGTCGGAGTTGCCTCAAGTGCTTGGGATGGTGCTAAGAACGCGTTTGGATTTGGAAAAGGCGAATCGTTGAGTATGAAACCACTTCATCATGAGAATGCGGGAGATGGTGCTGCATATGGTGCGTCGGACTCAACCGAAAGCGCCTCCGATCGTCACTTGCGAGTTGGTGAAGATGCAATATCAAATCACTTAGACAAACAAAGAAGTGAAAAGCCTTATTTGCAAAAAGGCGAAGTCGATGTAAGTATGCATCCTGATTATCACAAAAAGCTAATCAACATGGAATTGGAATCTGGAGTAAGCGGAGGAAATTTAATCCGAAATGAAAAAACCGGCAAACTGTATTACAGAACGGAAGCAACTGGTGCTGATAGCAAATTGATTCCAACCAATCCGAATGAAAGAGTGAGGTCTCCTTGGACTCAAACAGAACTGCATACGGATAGCCTCAATGGAATAACATCAGGAGATTATCACGCACCGAAAGGATCCGCTCAATCGGTTTGGGGTCCGGAAGGCGGGACGTTTAAGATTACGCGTATAAAAACAATGGAGTTAGGCGGAAATGAAATTACAACTCGAACTGTGATTAACGGAAAAGAAATTGTAGAATATCACAGACATGTAATGAATCAAATGCCGGACGTAGCGTATGATGCTCTCAAAAAAGGAACTTCATTGCCGTATGGAACACCGATCGGATATACAGGAATTACAGGAAACATGGCCGTATCGATTAACAACGACAAGAATAGTCCGAGGTATGGAATGTTGTCAGCACCGGCATACCATATGCACACAAAAGTAGACAACGCGGAAACACACACCGGGTTTATTCAAGGTGTGACGTTTGGTCCAGAGGTGAGACAATCTCAAGGATTGCCCGCTTTTGACTATACAAGTCATTACAAGAAGAAAGCATTAGATTTATTAACTGGAGGAAATTGATGAAAACGAAGTTGATGGCGATTTTAATTTTAGGATTGGCGGGAACTATGGGAATTTTTGCGGAAAAAAGTCTGAAAGAAAAAGCATACGAGTATTACAGTTCCATCAGTCCTGAATTCAAAAAATACAATTTAGATATGAAACCTGAAAAGATTGAAAGTTTAGGAATGAAGGAAATGACGGATGAAGGAATGCAATATCTTGTTGTATTCCCAAATTTAGAAACGCTAACCTTAGATGATTCCAAAATCACAGATGAAGGATTGAAACAAATTTCCACACTCCCAAAGTTAGACGATCTAAGTTTAGGACGAAATAAAATTACGAACAAAGGGATTGAATATATTTCTAAAAGTAAAACGATTACTAAATTATTTTTAAACAACATTCAAGAAATCGACGACGGTTGTATTCCTCATTTGTTGAAAATGAAACAACTGACAACGTTGGAGTTATCTTTGACGAATATTTCTGAACAAGGATTGAAAAAGCTGAGAAAGGGATTGCCGAAGGCTGGTGTTACAACTCAGTGATTCCAAGGCAAAACAGGGTTCCGGGGATGGAACCAAGGAGATAGCCCGGCGAAGGGGTAGCGGAATACCGAGCTTGGAAATACAATTAGACATTTGTAAATTAGAAAGACAGCAAGCTCGGTATGAAGCGAGGGGAAAGCCTTCCCCTTCAGTCTTCTGCCCTCTGAATGTGGAACATCGGTGGATGTCGGTTTAACAAAAGGCGGATTCAATGCAGGACTCAGCTACAACAGTAAAACAGGAAGTGTAAGTGGAAACGCGGGATTTACTTCTCAAAGTGGAACGGGCTTAGCACTCAGTTACAACGAAGGAGACGGATTTGGTGCAGAGCACATTCCGAGTGCAAACTGGACTAAACGGTTCACAAAAGTGAACCGGCATGAAAGTTGCAGGGATGATGTGAAGAGAGACATCACATTATAAAAGTGTAAATGATGATTGGGTTAATTACCGGATTTGAAACCTGTATTCTAACAAACTCCACAGGATGTAACTTTATTAAGGAGGTATCTTTGTTTTTTAGCGTCTTTCGATTGTTGGTTTAGCAAATTAGAATCAATGGATTTACCGCGAAAGATTTCGGAAGGAGTGAGTAGATAACGGCCGGCTCTGTTGGGCCGTTGATCGTTGTAGATGGGAATCCATTCGGACAATTTTTGAATCAAAGATTGTCTATTAGGAATATCTAAATGATGAAGGCACTGATACTTTGTGATTTTGTGGATTGCCTCGATGGGACTGTTAGAAAATGAAACGTCTTTACCTGCGGTAATTTTGTTGATTGGAAGCTCGTAATCAAAAATGATTCTGTCGAGAGAGCCTTGATTTTCGGGCCCCCCGTCGGTCATCAAATGAACGAAAGAAGATTCTTTAGAAAGATTGAGATTGATTAAAGGAAAAAGATCGGGCAAGGTCAATTTGGAAAAAGAGGTTTGATACTTGGAAATGGCTTCCTCGACTAACGAAGCACAGATGTCGCTGTCGACTTGGGGAGCGACTCTAAACGCTAAAATCATCTTAGAGAAGTTATCAATCAAGATGTAAATATGAGATTTGACGTTGTCTTTGGTGACAAACTGAGTGATATCGCAATGCCAAACTTCATTGGGACGGTAGGTTTTAAAACCTTCTTTCTTTAGCTTCTTAAACTTGTTCGAAAAGAGTTCGGGACGAATCACTCTCGCCCATTTGTAAAAGGAAGATAAGCTGCAATGCAGAATGTCGTTTTTTCTAGCGTATCCCCAAATGGAAGAAAGAGGCCAAAACAAAGTAGCTTTTTCCAAAAGAAGATTTTTTAAAGAATCGATTTCCTTGACTGAAATCTGACCGACAAACCGCTTGTGGCAGAGTTTTTCCCAGGAACTACTACATCGGAACCGCACTTGGAAAAACCAGCTGTGAAAAGTGGACTTTGAGATATGAAACTTCCTTAATGTTCTTTCGAATCCAAGGTCGTCCCTTACTCTTTGAATGGTACGGACGATTTTTTCTTTAACTTGAATTGAGTTTTTCATCTTTTTCGGAAGAGATTTGATCTGAAGAAGACATAGTTTGATTTTTGCAAGAGCGATGATCCCTTTTTGAAGGGTAAGAGAGTTTTCCAAGCGTATGGAAAGGTAGTTAGCTTCTCTTTGAAGATTCGGCTCCATCCCGTTAAACCGAAACCCGTAGATATGACGAAAGGAATCTGGATCTTTGTTTTTTAGAGAGTGAACGGTGGATTTCGGTAACCCTTTGAGCTGCTCGGAAGTAATAACGCCGTTAGCGACATTGAATTTCCAGAATGTATCGTATGAATTCCTGTTTTTTTTAGGGATTGTAGGAAGTATGACTGATGAATGGGTCGCTGTCTGCATGTTATCTGTGAATACATCGTAATATTTTCATCACAATATGAATCTTTTTTTGCTGAACGCCTAATTTTTGTTATTTGTCAGTGATATGATAATTGACACAAATCACAAATTTTTTCAATCTTGTTCGAGTCTTTAGAGGACGGAAACGGGGGAAAAGTTGCATCACGGGTTTGGAATTCAGCTTTTGAGTTTTAAAGACCAAACATCGAACTACGAAGCGAAAGCGATCGCAGCAGAAATCCTGCGACGCAACATGAATTGAAGGATGAAACTGGAATATACGGAAATGCTAACATGTTGCGATGCAGATTGGAGCGAAGAGCGCGGTTTTTCTTCGCGGAAGCGAAGAAAAATTCGCCCCACTGTCCCCAGTTTTCCGTGCTCAGTCGTCAGTTCTCCGAATCGTTTTTCCTTTAAAACAAAGATCGTCAGTTTAATCACGATCTTTTCGTTTCATATATCCTTTGTCATACCTCTGACCGTTTTCAGTTTTTTGTCCTCCAGTTCTCTGGACGCTCAAAGTGTGCCGACACTCGGATCGACAAAACAATTTGCAAACGACGAATTAAAACCTTACGTGGACGCGGCAAAAGCCGGAGCCACGGATTCGGGAACGTTTTTAAATTCGGTGAACAACGGAGAACAAGTTTTAGAAGCCGCTTGGGAAACGGGAGTCAACGCGGAGATAGAATCGATCGTGGGTGGAGTGAATAACTCGGACACGGTGAATAACGTAAACGTTTACAAAGACGCTGTAAGAGCACAACTGGAACTGCAGAAACAACAGGCAAAGAACCAATGGATCGCAGACGTAAACGCATACATACAAGCAGAGTTACAAATCTTTTTAGCGACATTATCTCAAAACACATCGAACAACGTAACATCGACGAACACAAATGCGGTGAATACGATCAATCCGACCGTACAAACTGTAACCACTACTCCTGCCGCCCAAGCAACAAACCCCGCACAAGCGGCACAGAGTTATTACCAAGGAACCCAGCTCTGGGATTCTAAATGGCAGGATTTACTTAACAAACAAAACACCTGGGAACAGAATTCCTTAAATGCGATCCAGAATGGAATCCTGCAATGGAATCAATCAATTACAGGACTCGAAAATGATAAATTAAGTTATTTGAATGGAATCGAACAAACAAAAGCCCAGTGGTTGGCAAACAAACAATTGATTGCAAACGCTCAAAGCCAAATGAGAAACGCGCTTCAATCCACAATTACAAATATACGTTCTCAAGAAAATCAATTGAAAACAAATGCATCAAGTGATCCGAGTTTGACGTCCGTGTTTGGGGACATGGACGAATTGTTGGAAGATCTACAGGAGGCTCTGAATTCTAACGCATCCCTCGGCACGTTAGCGCAAACACTAGGAAATTTTTTCCAAAGTCAGATAACAAACGCAACCGCAAAAGCCGACTACTGGAATATAACCAAATGGCAGGAGACGTATGCGACTCAAGTCCTAGAGTTTAAAAAAGAAGTGGCAACCGCAAGCTTAAGTTGTAGTGGAAGTAGTTCTTGTAACAACCTGTCTACCGGACCACGAGCGATCACGTATGGAAACGACGGAAACGTATATGGTTGGGGTGCGACTAACGGAGGTTTTCAAAACGGAGTTTTGGTAAGCACTTTTGATCCATATACGGTAATGAATCCGAATTACGCGGAACTCAATCAACAATACCAAAGTTGCCAGACTCAGGCGTCCGGATCTCCATTCGGATGGATAACTTGGATATCCTATCCATGTTCAAATTTTGGATGGAACGGAGAGAATGCACCGGTTCAATCCTATACTGTAGTCCCCAACAACAGCACGGGATACTACAGCGCAGGACATTACGAAGCGACGTGTAACGGATCGGATGTAGGAGGAACTTGCCTTGGAGGAACCGGCCACTACGCGTTAGACTTAACTGATTGTACCGGAGCTCCGTTTGGAGTAATGTGCGGCTATAGCAGACAATGGCATACGGACGACAGTTATTCCACCTCGGTAACGGAAAGTTTTAGCCAGGCACAAAAAGATCAAATAGCGACAAACACAAAAATACGAAACGCGGTCTATGGAAATTACAACACTGCGTTTGGATTGTCTTCCCAAGCGGGGAATGCAGTTTCAAATTCAAGCGTTGCGCTTGAAACAAAAGTGTGGTTAGGCGGAAGCGCTTTAAATAACTCGAATTGGTACAATTCTCTTGGATTGATCGAACAAGTACAGGTTCAAACCAAATACAAATACATAGACTCTGCGATGCAAGCAAACCAGAACTTTTGGACGAGTATGAAAACACAGTTTACAAATATTGCATCCACGTTTTTGTCACTCGTCAATCCGTTGAAAGACTGGGAAGAAAGATCGCAAACATACGAAGAAGAATACCAAGCAAAACTATTAGAACTGGAACAAACGAAACAATCTACAATTTCCAACTATGATAATCAGATTAATCTCATGAAGGCGGCAAGAGGAGCCTGGGTCACAGAAGTTTACGGTTACCAAATGGCAGGAATTGCAGGAAGCGCGGATAACGCAAATAGCCAATACAGAACGGGACAAGAAAACTGGGACGACACAATATCAATCTTTCAACAAGCAGAGTTAAATTGGTATTTATCCGCAAAAGATATATTACAACAAGCGGTAACTGCAACTGACGGAGAAACACAATTCCAAACAAACGCAACCTCACAAGCAAACCAACTACAAACACAAATTACAAACTCAGAAACAAATACAACCGGGCTTTACAACGCGGCAACAGGTTTGTATCAAACGTATCAATATGCAGCGGCAGGAAACGTAATGCAACAAGCAATTACAAACCTGCAAAACCAAACAAGTTGGAACGGACAAGGAGCCAACCTCTCTCAAACAATCGCGGATTCTTTTGGAAGAAGCGAAGCCTACAAAACAGCAGAACTCAGCGCAAGTAATCGAATCAATGCACTGGCACAAACGATTTACGGAAACGGGGCATATATCGTAGACAATACAGAGTTGCAAACACTCCAAACCCAAATTACAACGAGCGGACAAAACCAAACGTTTTGGCAAAATGAAATCAATGGAACCAACGGAGGATTTAACTTTAACGGTCGCAACAACACAAGCCAAGCAAAAGAAACCTTGTATACGAACATGATCGCAGACATTGCAGTCGCAACAACGTTACAAGCAGAAGTAGTCGACGAAGAGATCACATATCTAAAAACAGCAAACGAATACTTTGAGAAATCCGAAAGATATCAAGAGTTAGCAGACAAAGCAAGAAGCGAAGCAAAATTCGATGAAGCAGCACTTTACACTGGTTATGCGGTGAGAGAAAAAAACAACGCTTTAGGATATTTAAAAAAGAAATACTATTCGTTAGGAGAAGAAATTACGAGTGAAATAGACAACCGAGGATTGACATATACCAAAAATTCTTTCCTAAGTTACAGAGATAACCTACTCAACAAAAACTTTCAAAATAGCACGCAAATCAACAAACAAATCCAAGAAGGAAAAAACGCTGTAGCAGGAATTATTTCCGAAGGAGAAAGTTACAACCAAATCCAAGGAATGATCCAAACAGCGACAAACCTAAACAAACAAGGAGAAGAGAACAAACAAAGAGTAGAACGGTTGCTACTCGAATCCAAAGAATTAGCAAACCGTAATATCGGAGAAGGACTCTTGGATGGACTCCAAGAAATGATCGCAAGCATACAAAGCACACTCCCACAAGAAGTAAGCGCAAACGGAGTGAGCCAATACATACAAGCACAAGAGAAAGAGCTGGAAGAAAAACAAAAAAAGGCAGACGAACTACTTGCCCACATGAATTCACTTGTGACAAACCAAAACGATTTGAATGCATTACAAACCCTACTCCAAGGAAGCAGCCAGGCAATCAACTTGGCAGCAAACAGCGCAGTGTCCAAATACTTAGACGACTACGCAAAGAAACTTCAAAAAGACAATGAAGAAAGAAGCTCAAATCTTCAAAAGACACTCCTCGAAGCTCTGACGAACGGAGAAGATTACAAATATCTCCGAGACGCAGGATATTCTTTCCGAACGGATGGAGAAGGAATATCCGCGTATCGACAGATCTACAGCGGAGAAATTGAAATCGACGGCAGTGCGATGAAGAGCACGAGTTATTCTCCCGATTTAGAATATCAATATATTAGAATAGACACAAAATTCAATCCAGGAAACTTGAGCGTGGATATGATGAATCCAAACGCGACAAGATTCAACGCGGAAATGGTACTGGGAGTTAAAAACTACATCGACAATCTCCAAAAGAACGTAGAGACGATGTTTGCTCAGTTCAGTAACAAGACAAACGAGATCAAAGAAGAATACGCACAGAATCTGGAGATAGAGGATTACAAGAAGGAGCTGTACAAAGAGAACCGGGACGGTTACTTGATAGCGTTTCAGGGATTGCAGAAAGAGTTGGGATATGCATTCGGTCAAGAAATGTTAGGATCGATGACGTATTACGAAAAGGGATCTCAATACAATTTTGGAGAATCAGGAAGTTCGCATATTCCTAAAATGGCAACAAAAGGAAGTGTTCCCAAAAATGGAAAACCGGAATATGAATCCCTACCTACGATAGACACTACGTTTGTAGGAGAGAGAGAATTGAAAGGTACCGTGAACATCAAAGGGATTCCTGTAGAAGTAAACTACGGAATGCAACATTTGGCGTTTACCGAAGAATTTGATCTGAGTAAGTTGAGCTACAATTTCAACTTGAAAGGATTGGGAACCGGTTTTGCAGAACAACAACTGAGCGTCGTCAATCAGAAGTATTCCCAGTATTTGCAAGGCGTGCAAGCCGATCTGGAAAAACAAGCCAAGAAAAACGACGAAGAAAGAGACAAAAAAGGATTTCTGTTTAACGTATTAAGCGGAATGAGCGGAGGACAAAAACCTCATGAAGCCATTAAATCCGAAGTGCAAAGCAGAGTAACCGGAGCGATTGCGGAAGCAAGCGGATTGCCTGCAAGTTTTGTGGGAGCCCTTGTCGGCGGTTCCAACATGAAACAAGCGATGAAGGCATACGAGAAGAGCGTTACAACGGAAGCGATTTCGCAAGTTACAGGAATTCCTGCTTGGTATTTAAACCAAAAGATTTCGGAGAAAGAAGCAACTCATGAGATGGCAAAGAGCTTTTCCTACAACATGGGAAGAACGGTAGGTGTGTTATCGACGGGCGGCATAACGGCGTTCCCCTCGTTAGCGTTAGGAGTGTTAAAGGCTTCGGGAGGAGGTTTGATTGCTAACGCGATTCAACCTGGAATTGTAAAGCAGTTGGAAAACAGAGTTGAGCACTTTAACAAAACGAATGCGTTAAGCAAACAAGTGAACAAGTTTGCGGATCATATCGGAAAGGAAGCCTACGAGAATCGAGAGACGATCGACACGGTAGTTACGGTAGCAGCAGTGGTCGGAGCAGTGTTTAGTTTTGGAACATCCATGGCGGCACTCGCGGCCTACAAGATAGCGGAAGGCGCCACCGAAGGAGGTGTGTTAGGTGCGTTAGCCGGAGCAGTGAGCGTAGCAGGAACAGCAGCCAGCATATCTACGGGAGGTGTAATCGGATTTGATTGTAGCTACAGCTACGCGGACGGATTCGGAGCAAGTGTTGGCGGAGGTTACAAACTTGCAGAAGGCCTTGGAATTGGAGCCACACTCAGCTACAACGAACAAACAGGATTCGGAGGAAGCGTAGGACTACAAGCAGGAACAAACGCCTTAAGCTTTAACGCAGGCTTAAACTACAGTCAGCAAGGAGGAATTTCCGGTTCAGCGGGCCTCGGACTCGGAATGGGTAAAAACGGAACCACAGGATCGTATGCCAGCACTCTCAACTTGGGAATGAGCTACAACAGACAAGACGGCTTTGGCACTAGCGTGGGAATTTCAAGAAACAACAACGTGGTTCTTCCGGGAGTTGGTGCTACACTTTCTCGTTCGGAGTTTGGAGGATGGGGAGCGGATGTATCTACGGACCAATACGGTTCGTATGAAGGTAAAGGCGGTAAATACGGCGGAGTCAGTGGAGGACTTTCTTGGAACGAACACACGGGTGTTACACTCAGCTTAAACTCGGGGGGAACCAATGCATTCAACTACAATGCTCAGAGCGGTTTAACCAGTAACAGTAACTTTCTTGCCGAGTCTGCAATGAACAACGCTCTCGCTCAAGGTGTGGCCGATACCGATGAAGAGAAAGCATACAAAGCAGCGAAAGCAGAAGCGGATTCCAGAGCTGCTCAGAATAGGAACAATTCTGAACAAGGAAAATCTGCGTTAGACGCGGTTGGATATGCTACGCAGAGAAGAGAAGAAGACTACTCTCAAAACCACGGTGACATTGACAACGATGGAAAAAACAAAGGATCTGGAATTGATCCAACCAAGTTGGAAATCAACCAATACGAGCGTTTTCAAAACAGAGATGGTGCCGCTGAGAACTTGAGCAAGAAAATAGATGAAACGTATAGCGCGAACCAAGGTAAGGACAAAAAGCTGCACAAAGAGTTTACCTCAGAAATCGATTTGAGGAGAAGTAAGATTTCTGAGAACGAGGCGAATATGAGTTTGGGCGACAAGATGAAGTTGGACAAACTCAAAGATCAAAAAGCGGCCTTAGATGCGGAATACAAAGCTATCAATTCTGGGGGAGGGAAAAACGACAAATACAATGAAATACTTTTGCTAAAAATCGAAGCAGTGAATCATCAAATGAATGATATGAAGGCGGGAGACGCATTTAAATACAAAGGGGAGAATGCGGACAATCGGACTGAACTGATGGGAAGAATGATTGAGCTGAAAGAGAAAGAAGCGTATGGAACATTGACTCCTAACGAGAAAAAAGATCTTGCTAAGGTAACGAGTGGTCTGGAAGATTATCGCCGATATGGCCAAGTTAGAGATCTGATTTTGAACAACAAGATTTCGAGTTATGATTTAGGTTCGTCTACGACGGCGGCGATTTGTTTTGTGAATTCGCATTCCAACTATCTCGGAGCGGATACTAAAACAAATTATTTCTCCCAAGCTCAATTGGGAAATATCGGAATGACGAACAGTGACTATCGAGGAATGAAAGCCCCTTCTTTGGGTGTGGGAAGTCACTGGAGTGGAACTCTCAATACGTTGAAAAATCCGGCGAGCGGTGAAGTCCATGTGACGCGATCCCAGGTTGACATTTTGAACCGAAGCAAGGCAAACAATGCGATCGTGTTTACAGACACGACAGGCGACGGAAATGCAAATCACTGGCAAAACATAGCGAGAGGTAAAGATGGTCAATGGCATGATCTTAATAATAACAGAAAAGATAGAACTCCTAAGCCAATGGATTTCAGTAAAGTATATCAAATCAAATACAATGACAATTGGTGAAACATGAAAAAGAAAATAGCGTTAGTAAGTATGTTGTTCTTTGTTTTCTTCTGCAAGGAAGAAAACAAAGAAGTCCCCAAACAAGAAAATTCCGTCCAGGAAGAGAAGGTGCAGGATATGAAGACCGAAAGAGTATTCAATGGCGTGTATGCAATGAGAGAAATACATCTTTTGAAGGAAGTTTTTGGAATTCAATCGAAGTTTAACGATTATTGCCTCCGAATCGATCTCAAAGCAAACGTTGTAGAGCTTGGAATTGTGGAAGGGAAGGTTTACAAAGGGAAGATTGTAGAGAAAGATTCGGAAAGTGTAACGGTCGAGATCAATGGCAAAAGCCAGAAATATTTCATAGCGAAAGATCAATTTGATAGCTATGCACTCCTGACGGAAAACTATTCCAAAAAAGAAGCGGATGGGAAATGGGATATGGATAGCATCGCGGGGGCCGAGTCTACTTCGCAAACGATTGCTGGATGTGTTTCCAATATTGGTCTTAACGAAGAATTACAATATCGTGAAGAGGACCACTCGGTTCCGAAGAAGAAGTGATGTTTTTGTTCTGTTGCAGAACACACATCAAAACAGGGTTCCGGGGATGGAACCAAGGAGATAGCCCGGAGAAGGGGTAGCGGAATACCGAGCTTGGAAACACAATTAGACATTTGTAAATTAGAAAGACAGCAAGCTCGGTATGAAGCGAGGGGAAGGCTTTCCCCTTCCCCATCTGTCCTCAGTCTTCTGTCTTCTGTCCTCTGAATGAAGCAAAGTTCGACGAAGCAGCCCTGTATACGGGATATGCAGTGAGAGAAAAGAGCAATGCAATCGGATATTTAAAGAAGAAATACTATTCGTTAGGCGAAGAGATTACGAGTGAAATAGACAACCGAGGATTGACATATACAAAAAATTCTTTCCTGAGTTACAGAGATAACCTACTCAACAAAAACTTTCAAAATAGCACACAAGTTCAGAAACAAATCCAAGAAGGAAAAAACGCCGTGGCGGGGATTATATCCGAAGGAGAAAGTTACAACCAAATCCAAGGAATGATCCAAACCGCGGCAAACTTAAACAAACAAGGAGAAGAAAACAAAACAAGAGTAGAGAAACTACTACTCGAATCCAAAGAATTAGCAAATCGTAATATCGGAGAAGGACTCTTAGACGGATTGCAAGAAATGATTGCAAGCATCCAAAGTGCATTACCACAAGAAGTATCGAACAACGGAGTCGCTCAATACATCCAAGCACAAGAGAAAGAATTGGAAGAAAAACAAAAAAAGGCAGATGAACTACTTTCTCACATGAATTTACTTGTGACGAATAACAATGATTTGGCGGCGTTGCAAACTCTACTCCAAGGAAGTAGCCAAGCAATCAACTTGGCGGCAAACAGCGCAGTGTCGAAATACTTAGACGACTACGCAAAAAAACTACAAAAAGATAACGAAGAAAGAAGTGCAAATCTCCAAAAGACACTTTTAGAAGCGCTGACAAACGGAGACGAATACAAATATCTTAGAGAAGCAGGATACGGATTTAGAGTGGATGGAGAAGGAATCAGCGCGTATCGACAGATCTACAGCGGAGAAATCGAAATCGACGGCAGTGCGATGAAGAGCACGAGTTATTCTCCCGATTTAGAATATCAATATATACGAATGGAGACGAAGTTTAATCCTGGAAACCTGAGCGTGGATATGATGAATCCAAACGCGACAAGGTTCAACGCAGAAATGGTACTGGGAGTTAAAAACTACATCGACAATCTGCAAAAGAACGTAGAACAGATGTTTGCGCAGTTTAGCAACAAGACAAACGAGATCAAAGAAGAATACGCACAGAATCAAGAGATCGAAAGTTATCAAAAGAAATTGTATGAGGCAAGTAAAGAGAATTACTTAGCAGCCTTCCAAGCTTTACCCGGAGATCTGAAAGGCATGTTCGAAGGAGAAATGGGAGGCTTAAAAGGTTATCACGAACAAGGATCAAAATACAACTTTAGCCAAGGAAGCTTCAAAGGCCAAAGCGGAGATATGAAGAAGATCGGCAAAGCGATGTATGAAGGAGCTTCGATCGACGACACGGTATTCGGAGGAAGCAGAGAACTCAAAGGCTCGGTGAGCGTCAAAGGGATTCCTGTGGAAGTAAGCTACGGAATGCAATACTTGATCGTCACATCCGGATTTGACATTTCAAATTTAGGATACAACTTCAAGTTGAAGGGAGTGGGAACCAATTACGTCGACAATCAACTCTCAAACGTAAACAGAAAATATACCGTCTACTCCGAAGACATTCAAAATAGAATCGAAAAACAAGCAAAGGCGAATGACGCGGAGAAGGAAAGCAAGGGATTTCTGTTTAACGTATTAAGCGGAATGAGCGGAGGACAAAAACCTCATGAAGCCATTAAATCCGAAGTTCAAAGCCGCATAACGGGAGCAGTTGCGGAAGCAACTGGATTACCTGCGAGTTTTGTGGGAGCCCTTGTCGGCGGTTCCAACATGAAACAAGCGATGAAAGCATACGAGAAGAGCGTGACCACGGAAGCGATATCGCAAGCAACCGGAATTCCCGCTTGGTATTTAAACCAAAAGATTTCTGAGAAAGAAGCGACACACGCGATGACGACGAGCTTTTCGTACAACATGGGTCGGGGTCTTGGCACGATGGCGGCTGTTGCAATAGCGACAGTTGCGGTAGGTCCAGTCGGTGTCATCGCTCTTGCGGCAAATCCAGATGTGACGAAAAAAGTGAACAAGTTCTCGGATCATCTGGGTAAACAAGCGTATGAAAACCGCGAAACGATCGATACAGTAATAACGGTTGCTGCTTCTGCGACGGCAATCATAACAGGTGGAGCGAGTTTAGTAGCGCTTGCAGCTTACAAAACGATACAGGGCGCGACGGAAGGCGGCGTGTTGGGTGCGCTCGCTGGAGCAGCGACGATTGGGAATGCTCCTCTTTCGATTGCAACTGGAGGTCTTGTAAGCTATGACCTAAGCTACTCGAGAGAGAAAGGATTTGGAGCAAGTGTTGGGGGCGGCATGAAGCTGATGGAAGGCCTTGGAGTTGGAGCCACACTCAGTTACAACGAACAAACAGGATTCGGCGGATCCGCGGGTTTGCAAGCGGGAACAAGCGCACTTAGCTTTAACGCGGGAATAAGTTATTCCGAACAAGGAGGAATTTCAGCTAACGCTGGCCTCGGACTCGGAATGGGTAAAAACGGAACCACAGGATCGTATGCCAGCACTCTCAACTTGGGAATGAGCTACAACAGACAAGACGGCTTTGGCACTAGCGTGGGAATTTCAAGAAACAACAACGTGGTTCTTCCGGGAGTTGGTGCTACACTTTCTCGTTCGGAGTTTGGAGGATGGGGAGCGGATGTATCTACGGACCAATACGGTTCGTATGAAGGTAAAGGCGGTAAATACGGCGGAGTCAGTGGAGGACTTTCTTGGAACGAACACACGGGTGTTACACTCAGCTTAAACTCGGGGGGAACCAATGCATTCAACTACAATGCTCAGAGCGGTTTAACCAGTAACAGTAACTTTCTTGCCGAGTCTGCAATGAACAACGCTCTCGCTCAAGGTGTAGCCGATACCGATGAAGAGAAAGCATACAAAGCAGCGAAAGCAGAAGCGGATTCAAGAGCTGCTCAGAATAGGAACAATTCTGAACAAGGAAAATCTGCGTTAGACGCGGTTGGATACTCTACGCAGAGAAGAGAGGACGGCTTACCGGGAAGTCAAGGAACGATTGGCTTTGGAGATGCAGACGGTCCGAACCCTGCACACGGAACATCTTCTCATGATCCAGGACAAACGTTAACTTTATCGGGATCGTTTGGACCCGATGGAAAACCGACAGGTGGTCGTCAACTCAGTGCGGCGGATGTTGCGGAATTCAAAGCCGATTGGAGAAAGGAAAGTCCTGCGCAAACGGATGCGAACATCGCCGATTTGAAAGCGGCGGGATACGACACGAGTGGTCTTGAAAAGTTTGTAAACGATTATCGTAACGGAAAAGCGGCGAACAACCAAGGCGCGACGCCGGCAGTGGTTACAAATCATTCTCAGGGACCAACGGTTCTGTATGGCGGAGCTGTCCAGAACGCCTTGAGTTTTGTTGCGGACGGTGCGAAAGGTTTGTGGAACAAGATGACGGGGGGTGGTTCGAGTTCGACACAATCGCATATATCTACAGCAAATATGGATGCGATCCGAAATCCAGAGATCAAGGATACAACTTATTATCCAGGAAGCGACTCTAAAGTAGCTGGTGCCCCTCGCGCCACCGACGATGCAGTGAAAATCCACATTGTATCCGGTGATTTCGGGCGTGATACAACCCAATGGACGGATATGCCAGATTTTAGGGACAAGCGCCATTACAACAGCCACGATACTCCTTCTAAGGTTGATTTAGCAGGTAAATACTCAAATCGTGAAATGGCATGGTTTGGACCGAATGCCAACTTTAGAGTAGACGGAGTCTTTGTCGGAGAGAGAATCAGCGGTTCTCGGATTCAACTTTCTGTTTTGGATTCGAACGGTAATGCGGTTGGGCAGTTGAACTTAAAGCATTTCAAGGAAATCAATCAGGCGATCTATCAAGGAAAAGGTCAGGTTTTTTCTGGCGGAACTTACTTAGGTAGAACGAATGACAAGGTTGGATTGTCCGAAGGACAGCATATGCATGCCGAAGTTACACCTGAATTTGTTAAAAAGGGAGAACGAGAAGGAATTACATACACACGTGACGACATCTACAAGTGGATGCGTGGGGAAAACTAAGGAGAATATTATGAAAACAATATACAAGAGTATTTTGATATTTTTGATTTTGATTAGTTCTTTTTGCAAACAGGAACAAAAGGGAGAAGATGTGAAAGTCGAAAAAACAAGAGGAGTTTTGCTGCAAAATGCACATCCGATTACTCAAAAAATTGTTGAAATCTTGAGAGAGAACAAGCCTGAAGAGTTGATGGCGTTCTTGGATACGACATACAGCTTTGAAATTGATGAATGGTATATTTCCTTACCCGATGGCTCCGATCATGGGGCTCCACCTAAAAGGAAAGATTTTATGAAGGATGGCATTGATGAGAGCGGTAAAGATTTAATTTTTAACAATTCGGTGATGCAGAAAGAATTCCAAGATACTTTCCCTGGAATCGCATCTTTTCGAGAAGCATTTATGAACCCGAAAGTTGAGATTGTTGATAATTTTAAAAGAGGTGATCACGGGTATATTGGTATTGATTATGCGAATTACATATATTCAATAACTTTCTCATGTAACAAAAGCGAGGATTGCAAGATTATCCGGTTTGAAATTGGGAGAAAGTGATTTCCCCGCGTGAGCGATCGCAGCGAAAATACTGCAATGCACCGTTCTTTTAGAACAGAGATTTGTGTAGGAATAGAAAGGAATTTGAATATTTTGAAAATACAAAATGTGCTAGTGTGCTAGTCCAAAAACCGTCGTTTGTATAGTATGTTAGAATTTGACAAAATGCACAAAAGATGACATATTATTAAGCGACCTCTGAATTAAGATAAACATGGTGTAACCCGCCCAAAACTTTTCGTTTGATAACTTTGGAGGTAGGAGTTGGAAATGTAACGACCCTACCACAAGGAGAATCCTTGTTTAAGGCCAGATGAGGCCTCCAATGATTGTAGTAATCAACGTATTGCTGCGCAACGCGGTGCGAACATCGCCGGTTTGAAAGCGGCAGGATACGACACGAGTGGTCTTGAAAAGTTTGTAAACGATTATCGTAACCAATCGAAACCCGGTTATGGAAACTCGAATCAGACCGGAAGCCCGATCGTTGTGAATGGAAGTAGAACACCAACGTTAGGTGAAAGAGCTTCTTCAATTTTCGGTTCCGTTGTTGACGGCGCTAAGGGGTTGTGGAATCGAGCAACGGGGGGAGGTTCTTCACATGTGATTTCTACCGGCCCCGAACATTATGACACGGTCACAGGCAATAAACTAACTTACAAACTGCACGAGGAAGGCCCGGGCTTTAGTAGTAATTCTAGCCAAGATGGAGCCGACGACCATCGTTATGGACAGAAGCCGCTTGTTGACACGATTTCCAATACCATTAATGAATGGACGGGCAAGAATCCGGGTTATCCGATAGTGACAAACGATCTAGGTTACAAGACGGGAGACTATGATCCACGTGCAACTGGTACTAAGGAAGCAAAAGATGCCGGATATTACCAGCATCATAAAAACGGAAACGCTATAGACCTGTCGTATATGTCTACACCTGGAGTTGATCCGACTGGTAAGAATTACGATGTTAACAAGGCCTACGATCGAGACAAAACGATTGAATATATCAAAACGATTTCTAGAAATATTCCGCAAGGGGTTGGAAATTTTGATACTAATTTTGTAAAATTCAATGATCCAGCAGTGCATAAGTATTTTAAGGAAAACCCATTGCCGAATCTGCATCTCAAAAAAGATGACAAAGGATCAATGCACAGCAATCACTTGCATTTGGAGTTAAGCAGTTTACCGAAAGTAAAATAAAGGAGAGATGAGAATAGTATGATATTTAGAATACTACTGGTTAGTTGCATTTTATTGAATGCTTGTGACAAGCCTGTTAACAAAGAGGAAACGAAAATGGAAGTGAAGACATATACAAAACAAGAGAAAATGAAAATGTTAGATGTAATGCTTTCTAAACTTTTAAAGGACATTCAAGAAAAGAAAAACTTTACTCCTTTTTTAGAAGTAAGTGATGAACACAGTGGATATACGATTCATGCAGAAGAATCTATGGAAAAAGATTTGTATATAGGCAAGTTTCAGAAAGAGGGGCTTGGTGATATGGAAAAACATGTCACTGTTGAAGAAGTTGTGCGTCTTTTAAAAAAGGGAGATAAGGGCGGGATGAGCGAAGACGGCGGAAGTCTTTGGGTTATGATTGAAGCAGATCGTTTTGAATATGGAATAGATTTATTTTTTCCTGAAAAAGAAGGTAGATGGATTGTGCGGGGTTTTTCAAGACTAAGACCGGAGAGGGATTAGTAACAAGTGAAAGAACCGGGCTCCGGGGATGGAACCAAGGAGATAGCCCGGAGAAGGGGTAGCGAAATACCGAGCTTGGAAACACAATTAGACATTTGTAAATTAGAAAGATAGCAAGCTCGGTATGAAGCGAGGGGAAGGCTTTCCCCTTCCCCATCTGTCCTCAGTCTTCTGTCCTCTGTCCTCTGAATGGAGCAAGCGTCGGCGGTGGCATGAAGCTGATGGAAGGCCTTGGAGTTGGAGCCACACTCAGTTACAACGAACAAACAGGATTCGGCGGATCCGCGGGTTTGCAAGCGGGAACAAGCGCACTTAGCTTTAACGCGGGAATAAGTTATTCCGAACAAGGAGGAATTTCAGCTAACGCTGGCCTCGGACTCGGAATGGGTAAAAACGGAACCACAGGATCGTATGCCAGCACTCTCAACTTGGGAATGAGCTACAATCGCAACGACGGCTTTGGCACTAGCGTGGGAATTTCAAGAAACAACAACGTGGTTCTTCCGGGAGTTGGTGCTACACTTTCTCGTTCGGAGTTTGGAGGATGGGGAGCGGATGTATCTACGGACCAATACGGTTCGTATGAAGGTAAAGGCGGTAAATACGGCGGAGTCAGTGGAGGACTTTCTTGGAACGAACACACGGGTGTTACACTCAGCTTAAACTCGGGGGGAACCAATGCATTCAACTACAATGCTCAGAGCGGTTTAACCAGTAACAGTAACTTTCTTGCCGAGTCTGCAATGAACAACGCTCTCGCTCAAGGTGTGGCCGATACCGATGAAGAGAAAGCATACAAAGCGGCGAAAGCAGAAGCGGATTCCAGAGCTGCTCAAAATAGGAACAATTCTGAACAAGGAAAATCTGCGTTAGACGCGGTTGGATACTCTACGCAGAGAAGAGAGGACGGCTTACCGGGAAGTCAAGGAACGATTGGCTTTGGAGATGCTGACGGTCCGAACCCTGCACACGGAACATCTTCTCATGATCCAGGACAAACGTTAACTTTATCGGGATCGTTTGGACCCGATGGAAAACCGACAGGTGGTCGTCAACTCAGTGCGGCGGATGTTGCGGAATTCAAAGCTGATTGGAGAAAGGAAAGTCCTGCGCAAACGGATGCGAACATCGCCGGTTTGAAAGCTGCAGGATACGACACGAGTGGTCTTGAAAAGTTTGTAAACGATTATCGTAACCAATCGAAACCCGGTTATGGAAACTCGAATCAGACCGGAAGCCCGATCGTTGTGAATGGAAGTAGAACACAAACGTTAGGTGAAAGAGCTTCTTCAATTTTCGGTTCCGTTGTTGACGGCGCTAAGGGGTTGTGGAATCGGGCGACGGGGGGAAGTTCGAAGCCTGTTACTCATCAGACCGCTCCTGTATTCGAACTCGATAATGGCGCAAAATTGCCTTTTGAAAATCAAGGATCTGGTTATGGTAGAGTTAGAATTTTACATGATTCAAAAACTGGTGAAAGTAAAACTACTGGTCCGCATACTGGTTTAGATCAACCACAGGCATCGGGTGCACCTGTTCCTGTTGTTGACGATGGTAAGGTTATTTTAGTTAATAGAGATTTTAGAACCAGAACAAAAGGCGGGAAAGGCTACGGTGCAGTTGTTGTTGTCCAACATAATAACGGTATTTTAACTCTTTATGGTCACAATTCAAAGATAAATGTTAATGAAGGTGATACTGTTACAAGAGGGCAGGTTATTTCAAATGTTGGAAACTCAGGAAACTCTTGGGGAGCTCATATGCATTATGAAGTTCGAACAGGCAACAACGTAACAAAAGACAATTTTTATGGTAAAACAAAACACCATGATCCTTCGACTTTTGATTGGAATCAATAAAAATAGGAGCGCGCAATGAAAGGTAGATTGTTTATTATTCTTTCATTATATATTAGTTTTACACTAAATTGTAATTCTAAATTTGAAGATAGAACAAAAGAGGATTCTATGACAAAAGAGCAGATCTTTGAACAGCTAAAAGGATTATGGTCAACAGAACAAGCCTGGGGGGGAGGAGTATATATCGGATTTCATAAAACAAAGGGAGGGATTCAGTTAATAATGAACGATGGACCTGATAGCATATCCTTTGATAAAATTAAATTAAACTGCAATGAAAAAAAACATTGCATTGTCTTTGAATCGAAAAACCCAAAAGATTCGGTGTTAGAGTTTGATCTTCAATCAAGAAATGAAATTCAGGTAAAAAATATTAAAGAATTTAAAATTTCAAATCATGAAGGGTCAATGAATTCTCCTTTTGAATCAAAGTTATTCCAAAAGGGAGAAATTTTAAAAAAATATGAATAAGGTCTTAGGGTACAGAACCCACAACCACATCAAAACAGGGTTCCGGGGATGGAACCAAGGAGATAGCCCGGCGAAGGGGTAGCGAAATACCGAGCGTGGAAATACAATTAGACATTTGTAAATTAGAAAGATAGCAAGCTCGGTATGAAGCGAGGGGAAGGCTTTCCCCTTCTGTCCTCAGTCTTCTGTCTTCTGTCCTCTGAATGAAGAAATTACGAGTGAAATAGACAACCGAGGATTGACATATACAAAAAATTCTTTCCTGAGTTACAGAGATAACCTACTCAACAAAAATTTCCAGAATACAACACAAATCAACAAACAAATCCAAGAAGGAAAGAACGCCGTGGCGGGGATTATATCCGAAGGAGAAAGTTACAACCAAATCCAAGGAATGATCCAAACCGCGGCAAACTTAAACAAACAAGGAGAGGAAAACAAAACAAGAGTAGAGAAACTACTACTCGAATCCAAAGAATTAGCAAATCGTAATATCGGAGAAGGACTCTTGGATGGATTGCAGGAAATGATTGCAAGCATACAAAGTTCGTTACCACAAGAAGTATCGAACAATGGAGTCGCTCAATACATACAAGCACAAGAGAAAGAGTTGGAAGAAAAACAAAAAAAGGCAGATGAATTACTTTCTCACATGAATTTACTTGTGACGAATAACAATGATTTGGCGGCGTTACAAACCCTACTCCAAGGAAGCAGCCAAGCGATCAACTTGGCGGCAAACAGCGCAGTGTCGAAATACTTAGACGACTACGCAAAAAAACTCCAAAAAGATAACGAAGAAAGAAGTAACCAACTCCAAAAGACACTTTTAGAAGCGCTGACAAACGGAGACGAATACAAATATCTTAGAGAAGCAGGATACGGATTTAGAGTGGATGGAGAAGGAATCAGCGCGTATCGACAGATCTACAGCGGAGAAATCGAAATCGACGGCAGTGCGATGAAGAGCACGAGTTATTCTCCCGATTTAGAATATCAATATATACGAATGGAGACGAAGTTTAATCCTGGAAACCTGAGCGTGGATATGATGAATCCAAACGCGACAAGGTTCAACGCAGAAATGGTACTGGGAGTTAAAAACTACATCGACAATCTGCAAAAGAACGTAGAACAGATGTTTGCTCAGTTTAGCAACAAGACAAACGAGATCAAAGAAGAATACGCACAGAATCAGGAGATCGAAAGTTATCAAAAGAAATTGTATGAGGCAAGTAAAGAGAATTACTTAGCAGCCTTCCAAGCTTTACCAGGCGAATTGAAAAACATGTTCGAAGGAGAAATGGGAGGCTTAAAAGGTTATCACGAACAAGGATCGAAATACAACTTCGGAACAGAAAGTTTCAAAGGCCAAAGCGGAGATATGAAGAAGATCGGCAAAGCGATGTATGAAGGAGCTTCGATCGACGACACAGTTTTTGGAGGAAGCAGAGAATTAAAAGGCTCGGTGAGCGTCAAAGGGATTCCTGTGGAAGTAAGCTACGGAATGCAATACTTGATCGTCACATCCGGATTTGACATTTCAAATTTAGGATACAACTTCAAGTTGAAGGGAGTGGGAACCAATTACGTCGACAATCAACTCTCAAACGTAAACCGAAAATATACCGTCTACTCCGAAGACATTCAAAATAGAATCGAAAAACAAGCAAAGGCGAATGACGCGGAGAAGGAAAGCAAGGGATTTCTGTTTAACGTATTAAGCGGAATGAGCGGAGGACAAAAACCTCATGAAGCCATTAAATCCGAAGTGCAAAGCCGCATAACGGGAGCAGTTGCAGAAGCAACCGGATTACCTGCGAGTTTTGTGGGAGCCCTTGTCGGCGGTTCCAACATGAAACAAGCGATGAAGGCATACGAGAAGAGCGTGACCACGGAAGCGATATCGCAAGCAACCGGAATTCCCGCTTGGTATTTAAACCAAAAGATTTCTGAGAAAGAAGCCAATCATGAGATGGCAAAAAGTTTTTCCTACAACGCAGGAAGAAGTTTAGTAACGATGGTAACGGGTGTAGTACAAGTTGTAGCGAGAGCAGGAGAAGCATTTTTAGACTACACACCTAGTGGTCTGTTGATGAAAGCAGTTGCACCGAGTCTGACCGATCAAGCACGTAAAACGGCTGATAACGTAGACAAACAAGCCGGCAAGTTTGCAGATCATATCGGTAGACAAGCTTACGAGAATCGAGAGACGATCGACACGGTAGTGACGGTAGCAGCAGTGGTCGGAGCGGCGTTTAGTTTTGGAACATCCATGGCGGCGCTTGCAGCCTACAAGATAGCGGAAGGCGCAACCGAAGGAGGCGTCTACGGAGCGTTAGCTGGTGCAGTGAGCACGGTGGGAACAGCAGCCAGCATATATACGGGAGGTGTGATCGGATTTGATTGTAGCTACAGCTACGCAGATGGTTTTGGCGCAAGCGTTGGCGGTGGCATGAAGCTGATGGAAGGCTTGGCAGTGGGAGCAACGTTAAGCTACAACGAACAAACAGGATTCGGAGGAAGCGTAGGACTACAAGCAGGAACAAACGCACTTAGCTTTAACGCAGGCTTAAACTACAGTCAACAAGGAGGAATTTCCGGTTCAGCAGGACTTGGACGTGGGCTCGGAAAGAACGGAGGCACAGGATCATATTCAGCTTCTTTAAACTTAGGAGTGAGCTACAGCAGACAAGACGGATTCGGGATGAACGCGGGAATCTCGTCTAACAACAATCATGTTCTACCCGGAATGGGAGCAACCATTAGCAGAAGTGAATATAGCGGATGGGGAGCGGATGTATCAACTGACCAATACGGGAAAGTAGAAGGAGGCGGAGGCAGACCAAGCTTCGGTGGAGTGAGCGGAGGACTTAGTTGGAGTGAAAGAGACGGTTTTACCGCGAGCTTTAACGTAGCCGGAACGAACGCTCTCAGTTACAATTCTCAATCTGGTCTTTCGTCTAACGCCGATTTTATATCCCAATATTCTATGAACAATATTCTCGCTCAAGGTGTGGCCGATACCGATGAAGAGAAAGCATACAAAGCAGCGAAAGCAGAAGCGGATTCCAGAGCTGCTCAGAATAGGAACAATTCTGAACAAGGAAAATCTGCGTTAGACGCGGTTGGATACTCTACGCAGAGAAGAGAAGACGGCTTACCGGGAAGTCAAGGAACGATTGGCTTTGGAGATGCTGACGGTCCGAACCCTGCACACGGAACATCTTCTCATGATCCAGGACAAACGTTAACTTCATCGGGATCGTTTGGACCCGATGGAAAACCGACAGGTGGAAGACGTCCGTTATCCGCAGAAGACAAGGCAGCATTCTGGGACAACTGGAAGGGAGAGACTCGCGCTCAAACGGATGCAAGCATTGCAGAGTTAAGAAGAATGGGTTATGATACCGCGGAGATTGAAGGGAAAGTTCAAGCGTATCGTAATAACCAGGATTCAATACCTGCAAACTCAAATTCAACACAAAATACCACACATCAAAGTCAAGGCACTGGGTTGTATGGAGGAGTAGTTCAGAATATTCTAAACTCTGCAGTCAGTGGGGCGAGTAGTTTGTGGGACAAGGTAACGGGGGGAAGCAAACCTATAGCTCATCAGACCGCTCCTGTATTTGAACTTGATAATGGCGCAAAATTGCCTTTTGAAAATCAAGGATCTGGTTATGGTAGAGTTAGAATTTTAACTCGTAATGATGGAACAACCTATACAAGCGCTCCACATTCAGGTTTAGATCAACCACAGGCATCGGGAACACCTGTTCCTGTTGTTGCTGACGGTAGAGTCATTGCTTTAAGTCGTAATTACGAAAATAATCAAAATGGTGGTGGCTACGGTGCTTTTGTACTTGTCCAACATAATAACGGTATATTCACATTATACGGTCACAACTCAAATGTACTTGTAAATGTAGGTGATACTGTTACAAGAGGGCAGGTTATTTCAAATGTTGGAAATTCAGGTAATTCATTTGGAGCACATATGCATTACGAAGTTAGGACGGGATTTAATGTTGATCCGAGAGCTTATATCTCTCAAACTAATCATCAAAATCCTGCAACGTTTAATTGGAATCAGTGGATTCAAGACCATCCGGAGTGATCAAAATGATAAAAAAAATTAATATATTGTTCCTTACATTGATTCTCATTTCCCAATGTAAGGAGAGCAATTACAATCAGGAGGATAATATGAGTTTAAATACGCCAAATGTATTATCAATAGATACTTTGTTAAATGGGATTTGGACAGATGGCAGCGAGTACGCTACTACTTATATGAAATTTGTAAAAATAAATAGTAATTATGAATTTCATATAATAGAAGGTCCAGATGGTGCAATATTTAAAAATGTTAAAGTAATATGTAATAAAAAATATTATTGTAGAATCTTAACTTCAAATGAAAAGTCTTTACTTTTGAGTTTTCATATTCTCAAAAATAATGATATAAAAGTCGAATTTTTTCCTAGGCCAGAACAAACCCTTTTAGTTGAAAAAATCAATTCACAAGAAAGCCTTAAAGTTCCAACTGTGTATGCTAGCGGATCTATTTTGAAAAATCTGTCCCCAGCACAAAACACACATCAAAACCGGGCTCCGGGGATGGAACCAAGGAGATAGCCCGGCGAAGGGGTAGCGGAATACCGAGCTTGAAAATACAATTAGACATTTGTAAATTAGAAAGATAGCAAGCTCGGTATGAAGCGAGGGGAAGGCTTTCCCCATCTGTCCTCAGTCTTCTGTCCTCTGTCCTCTGAATGAAGCAAAGTTCGACGAAGCAGCCCTTTACACAGGATATGCAGTGAGAGAAAAGAGCAATGCGATCGGATTCCTCAAGAAGAAGTATTATTCGTTAGGCGAAGAGATTACGAGTGAAATAGACAACCGAGGATTGACATATACCAAAAATTCTTTCCTGAGTTACAGAGATAACCTACTCAACAAAAACTTTCAGAATAGCACACAAGTCCAGAAACAAATCCAAGAAGGAAAGAACGCCGTGGCGGGGATTATATCCGAAGGAGAAAGTTACAACCAAATCCAAGGAATGATACAAACCGCTTCCAACTTAAACAAACAAGGAGAAGAAAACAAAGAACGAGTGGAACGGTTGCTACTCGAATCCAAAGAATTAGCAAACCGTAATATCGGAGAAGGACTCTTGGATGGATTGCAAGAAATGATCGCAAGTATCCAAAGTTCGTTACCACAAGAAGTAAGCAACAACGGAGTCGCTCAATACATCCAAGCACAAGAGAAAGAGTTGGAAGAAAAACAAAAAAAGGCAGATGAATTACTTTCTCACATGAATTTACTTGTAACGAATAACAATGATTTGGCGGCGTTACAAACATTGTTACAAGGAAGTAGCCAAGCAATCAACTTGGCGGCAAACAGCGCAGTGTCCAAATACTTAGACGACTACGCAAAAAAACTCCAAAAAGATAACGAAGAAAGAAGTAACCAACTCCAAAAGACACTTTTAGAATCGCTGACAAACGGAGACGAATACAAATATCTCAGAGAAGCAGGATATTCTTTCCGAACGGATGGAGAAGGAATATCCGCGTATCGACAGATCTACAGCGGAGAAATTGAAATCGACGGCAGTGCGATGAAGAGCACGAGTTATTCTCCCGATTTAGAATATCAATATATTAGAATAGACACAAAATTCAATCCAGGAAACTTGAGCGTGGATATGATGAATCCAAACGCGACAAGGTTCAACGCGGAAATGGTACTGGGAGTTAAAAACTACATCGACAATCTCCAAAAGAACGTGGAGACGATGTTTGCTCAGTTCAGTAACAAAACAAACGAGATCAAAGAAGAATACGCACAGAATCTGGAGATAGAGGATTATCAAAAGAAATTGTATGAAGCGAGTAAAGAAAACTACTTAACCGCTTTCCAAGCTTTACCAGGCGAATTGAAAAACATGTTCGAAGGAGAAATGGGAGGACTCAAAAATTATCACGAACAAGGATCGAAATACAACTTCGGAACAGAAAGTTTCAAAGGCCAAAGCGGAGATATGAAGAAGATCGGCAAAGCGATGTATGAAGGAGCTTCGATCGACGACACAGTTTTTGGAGGAAGCAGAGAACTCAAAGGCTCGGTGAGCGTCAAAGGCATACCTGTGGAAGTAAGCTACGGAATGCAATACTTGATCGTCACATCCGGATTTGATATATCCAACTTAGGCTACAACTTCAAACTGAAAGGAGTCGGAACTAATTACGTAGACAGCCAACTCTCGAACGTAAATCAAAAATATACCCTCTACTCCGAAGACATTCAAAATAGAATCGAGAAACAAGCAAAGGCGAATGACGCGGAGAAGGAAAGCAAGGGTTTTCTATTTAACGTATTAAGCGGAATGAGCGGAGGACAAAAACCTCATGAAGCCATTAAATCCGAAGTTCAAAGCCGCATAACGGGAGCAGTTGCAGAAGCAACCGGATTGCCTGCGAGTTTTGTGGGAGCCCTTGTCGGCGGTTCCAACATGAAACAAGCGATGAAAGCATACGAGAAGAGCGTGACCACGGAAGCGATATCGCAAGCAACCGGAATTCCCGCTTGGTATTTAAACCAAAAGATTTCTGAGAAAGAAGCGACACACGCGATGACGACGAGCTTTTCGTACAACATGGGTCGGGGTCTTGGCACGATGGCGGCTGTTGCAATAGCGACAGTTGCGGTAGGTCCAATCGGTGTCATCGCTCTTGCGGCAAATCCAGATGTGACGAAAAAAGTGAACAAGTTCTCGGATCATCTGGGTAAACAAGCGTATGAAAACCGCGAAACGATCGATACAGTAATAACGGTTGCTGCTTCTGCGACGGCAATCATAACAGGTGGAGCGAGTTTAGTAGCGCTTGCAGCTTACAAAACGATACAGGGCGCGACGGAAGGCGGCGTGTTGGGTGCGCTCGCTGGAGCAGCGACGATTGGGAATGCTCCTCTTTCGATTGCAACTGGAGGTCTTGTAAGCTATGACCTAAGCTACTCGAGAGAGAAAGGATTTGGAGCAAGTGTTGGGGGCGGCATGAAGCTGATGGAAGGCCTTGGAGTTGGAGCCACACTCAGTTACAACGAACAAACAGGATTCGGCGGATCCGCGGGTTTGCAAGCGGGAACAAGCGCACTTAGCTTTAACGCGGGAATAAGTTATTCCGAACAAGGAGGAATTTCAGCTAACGCTGGCCTCGGACTCGGAATGGGTAAAAACGGAACCACAGGATCGTATGCCAGCACTCTCAACTTGGGAATGAGCTACAATCGCAACGACGGCTTTGGCACTAGCGTGGGAATTTCAAGAAACAACAACGTGGTTCTTCCGGGAGTTGGTGCTACACTTTCTCGTTCGGAGTTTGGAGGATGGGGAGCGGATGTATCTACGGACCAATACGGTTCGTATGAAGGTAAAGGCGGTAAATACGGCGGAGTCAGTGGAGGACTTTCTTGGAACGAACACACGGGTGTTACACTCAGCTTAAACTCGGGGGGAACCAATGCATTCAACTACAATGCTCAGAGCGGTTTAACCAGTAACAGTAACTTTCTTGCCGAGTCTGCAATGAACAACGCTCTCGCTCAAGGTGTGGCCGATACCGATGAAGAGAAAGCATACAAAGCAGCGAAAGCAGAAGCGGATTCAAGAGCTGCTCAGAATAGGAACAATTCTGAACAAGGAAAATCTGCGTTAGACGCGGTTGGATATGCTACGCAGAGAAGAGAGGACGGCTTACCGGGAAGTCAAGGAACGATTGGCTTTGGAGATGCTGACGGTCCGAACCCTGCACACGGAACATCTTCTCATGATCCAGGACAAACGTTAACTTCATCGGGATCGTTTGGACCCGATGGAAAACCGACAGGTGGTCGTCAGCTAAGCGCAAGTGACGTGGCTGAGTTCAAAGCAGATTGGAGAAAGGAAAGTCCTGCGCAAACGGATGCGAACATCGCCGGTTTGAAAGCTGCAGGATACGACACGAGTGGTCTTGAAAAGTTTGTAAACGATTATCGTAACCAATCGAAACCCGGTTATGGAAACTCGAATCAGACCGGAAGCCCGATCGTCGTTACTGGAAGTAGAACCCCGAGTTTGGGAGAAAGAATCGGTTCCATCTTTGGTTCGATCGGAAATGGCATTCAAGGTTTGTGGAACAGCATGACGGGTGGTGGGGGATCGGGTCCTGTGCATTCGTCTTCATCTAATCTGGATGCGATTCTAAATCCGCAAGTAGTGGAAAGAATCTACTATCCAGGAAGTAATGGTCAAGCCAATGGCGCGCCTCGTGCAACGGATGATCCTGTAGAGATCAAAATTGTATCGGGGGAATTTGGACGGAATACAACTCAATGGACAGACATGGCTGATTTTAGAAACAAACCTCATTACAACGGGAGGGACAACCCGAGTAAAGTGGATTTGGCTGGTCAATACGCGAATGATGACTTAACTTGGTTTGGTCCTAACGCAAGCTTTCGTGTAGACGGAGTCTTTGTCGGAGAGAGAATCAGCGGTTCTCGGATTCAGCTTTCAGTTTTGAATTCTGAAGGTAATGTGGTAGGTCAACTGAACTTAAAACATTTTAAGGAAATCAATCAGGCAATTTACCAAGGAACAGGCCAGATATTTCCAGCCGGAACCTATTTAGGCAGAACGAACGACAAGGTTGGGTTATCGGAGGGGCCGCATTTGCATGCGGAGATTACGAATGAATGGTTAAAGAAAGATAAAAATGCTTCGCGTAACGATATCTACAATTGGATGCGGGGAGGATATTAAGGAGAATATGATGAAAGTGATGTACAAGAGTATTTTGATATTTTTGATTTTAATTTCCAGCTTTTGCAAGCAAGAGCAAAAGGAGAAAGAAGTGAAACCTGTTTCATTACAAAATGCACACCCGATTACTCAACAGATCGTGAAGATTTTAAGAGATAACAAACCGGAAGAGTTGATGTCGTTCTTGGATACAACATACGGTTTTGAAATCGACGACTGGTATATTTCCTTACCCGATGGATCCGATCATGGGGCTCCGCCTAAAAAGAAAGATTTTATGAAGGATGGCATTGATGAGAGCGGTAAAGATTTAATTTTTAACAATTCAGTGATGCAGAAAGAATTTGTGGAAATATTTCCCGGAATCGTTTCCTTTCGGGAAGCCTTTATGAATCCAAATGTTGAGATTTACGATTCTTTTACCATGGATAAAGGAGGAACGGGAAGAATCAGTATCGATTATACAAATTATATATATTCAATTGCCTTCTCCTGTAACAAAAGTGGGAATTGCAAGATTATCCGATTTGAAATTGCTAGGAAATAGGGTTTTAAAAACAAATTGTTTGTATGAAAAATTCTTTCTCTCACAACTCCTTTGCTAGTCCAAAAACCGTCGTTTGTATAGTATGTTAGAATTTGACAAAATGCACAAAAGATGACATATTATTAAGCGACCTCTGAATTAAGATAAACATGGTGTAACCCGCCCAAAACTTTTCGTTTGATAACTTTGGAGGTAGGAGTTGGAAATGTAACGACCCTACCACAAGGAGAATCCTTGTTTAAGGCCAGATGAGGCCTCCAATGATTGTAGTAATCAACGTATTCCTGCGCAAACGGATGCGAACATCGCCGGTTTGAAAGCTGCAGGATACGACACGAGTGGTCTTGAAAAGTTTGTAAACGATTATCGTAACCAATCGAAACCCGGTTATGGAAACTCGAATCAGACCGGAAGCCCGATCGTTGTGAATGGAAGTAGAACACAAACATTAGGTGAAAGAGCTTCTTCAATTTTCGGTTCCGTTGTTGACGGCGCTAAGGGGTTGTGGAATCGAGCAACGGGGGGAGGTTCTTCACATGTCATTTCTACCGGCCCCGAACATTATGACACGGTCACAGGCAATAAACTAACTTACAAACTGCACGAGGAAGGCCCGGGCTTTAGTAGTAATTCTAGCCAAGATGGAGCCGACGATCATCGTTATGGACAGAAGCCGCTTGTTGACACGATTTCCAATACCATTAATGAATGGACGGGCAAGAATCCGGGTTATCCGATAGTGACAAACGATCTAGGTTACAAGACGGGAGACTATGATCCACGTGCAACTGGTACTAAGGAAGCAAAAGATGCCGGATATTACCAGCATCATAAAAACGGAAATGCGATAGACCTGTCGTATATGTCTACACCTGGAGTTGATCCGACCGGCCGTAACTATGATGAAAACAAGGCCTACGATCGAGACAAAACGATTGAATATATTAAGACAATTTCTAGAAATATTCCGGAAGGGGTAAACGGTTTTGTCAAATTCAATGATCTGGCAGTGCACAAGTATTTTGAGAAAAATAAATTGCCGAATCTGCATCTCAAAAAAGATGACAAAGGATCAATGCACAGCAATCACTTGCATTTGGAGTTAAGCAGTTTACCGAAAGTAAATTAAAGGAGAAATGAGAACATTATGATATTTAGAATACTACTGGTTAGTTGCATATTATTGAATGCTTGCGACAAGCCTGGAAACAAAGAGGAAACGAAAATGGAAGTGAAGACATATACAAAACAAGAGAAAATGAAAATGTTAGATGTAATGCTTTCTAAACTTTTAAAGGACATTCAAGAAAAGAAAAACTTTACTCCTTTTTTAGAAGTAAGTGATGAACACAGTGGATATACGATTCATGCAGAAGAATCTATGGAAAAAGATTTGTATATAGGCAATTTTCAGAAAGAAGGCCTTGGTGATATGGAGAAGAACGTTACCGTTGAAGAGGTGGTACGTCTTTTAAAAAAAGGAAGCAAAGTAGGAATTAGCGATGACGGCGAAAGTCTTTCAATAATGTTGACTGTGAATCGTTTTGAATATGGGATAGATTGTTATTTTCCGGAAGAGCAAGGGCGATGGATCGTTCGAGACTTTTCAAGACTAAGACCGGAGAGGGATTAGTAACAAGTGAAAGAACAGGGCTCCGGGGATGGAACCAAGGAGATAGCCCGGAGAAGGGGTAGCGGAATACCGAGCTTGGAAACACAATTAGACATTTGTAAATTAGAAAGACAGCAAGCTCGGTATGAAGCGAGGGGAAGGCTTTCCCCTTCCCCATCTGTCCTCAGTCTTCTGTCTTCTGTCCTCTGAATGGCGCAAGCGTCGGCGGTGGCATGAAGCTGATGGAAGGCCTTGGAGTTGGAGCCACACTCAGTTACAACGAACAAACAGGATTCGGCGGATCCGCGGGTTTGCAAGCGGGAACAAGCGCACTTAGCTTTAACGCGGGAATAAGTTATTCCGAACAAGGAGGAATTTCAGCTAACGCTGGACTCGGACTCGGGATGGGTAAAAACGCAACAACAGGATCCTATGCCAGCACTCTCAACTTGGGAATGAGCTACAACAGACAAGACGGATTCGGAACTAGTGTCGGAATTTCAAGAAACAACAACGTGGTTCTTCCGGGAGTTGGTGCTACACTTTCTCGTTCGGAGTTTGGAGGATGGGGAGCCGATGTGAGTTCGGACCAATACGGTTCGTATGAAGGTAAAGGCGGTAAATACGGCGGAGTCAGTGGAGGTCTTTCTTGGAACGAACACACGGGTGTTACACTCAGCTTAAACTCCGGTGGGACCAATGCATTCAACTACAATTCCCAAAGCGGTTTAACCAGTAACACCAACTTTCTGGCCGAGTCTGCAATGAACAACGCTCTTGCTCAAGGTGTCGCTGAGACGGATGAAGAGAAGGCGTATGCGGCGGCGAAAGCAGAAGCAGATTCAAGAGCTGCTCAAAATAGAAACAATCAAGAAAATGGAGCGGCGGCGGCGAGTGCGATTGGATATGCGACTCAGAGAAGAGATGAAGATGATTCTACTCCTGCACATGGAGCCCCAGCGTCGCATGACACAGGACAAACGTTAACTTCATCGGGATCGTTTGGGCCCGATGGAGAATCAACAACAGGAGGAAGACGTCCATTATCCACAGAAGATAAGGCAGCATTTTGGGACAACTGGAAAGGAGAAACTCGCGCTCAAACCGATGCAAGCATTGCAGAGTTAAGAAGAATGGGTTATGATACCGCGGAGATCGAAGGTAAAGTCCAAGCTTATCGCAATAACCAGGATTCAAAAACTGCAAACTCGAATTCAACAACACCTACTACACATCAAAGCCAAGGCACTGGGTTGTATGGTGGAGTAGTTCAGAATATTCTAAACTCTGCAGTCAGTGGGGCGAGTAGTTTGTGGGACAAGATTGCGGGGGGTGGTTCAGGTTCCAGCTTGTCTTCACATTCAAATTCTGGAAATGCAGATGCGATCCACAATCCGAACATAGTACATACGGTAGATTATGGTGGAAGTAATAGCACAGTTACAGGCGCTCCGAATGCAACGGATGATCCTGTAAAAATCCATATAGTATCTGGAGACTTTGGACGAGATACAAGTCAATGGACGAATATGATGGATTTCAGAGACAAAGCCCATTACAACAGTCATGATACACCGAGTAAGGTGGATTTAAATGGAAAACATTCGGGTAACAATCTGAGTTGGCATGGCCCGAATGCGAACTTTAGAGTAGACGGTGTGTTTGTCGGCGAAAAAGTAAGCGGTTCTCGAATTCAAATATCCGTGTTGGATTCCAATAACAATGCGGTGGGACAATTGAATTTGAAACATTTTAATCAAATCAACCAAGCGATCTATGACGGTAAGGGAAAGATATTTTCAGCAGGAACGTATTTAGGCAGGACAAATGAAAAAGTAGGATTGTCGGATGGAGCTCACTTACATGTGGAAGTGACGAAAGAATTCCTCGACCAAGGTAAGACCCAAGGAGTTAAATACACTCGTAGTGATATTTACAAATGGATGCGAGGAGAAAATTAAGGAGAACATTATGAAAACAATGTACAAGAGTATTTTAATATTTTTGATTTTGATTTCCTGTTTTTGCAAACAGGAGTCAAAGGAGGACGAAGTGAAAACGAAAAAAGTGAAGTCAGTTTCATTACAAAATGCACATCCAATTACCCAGCAGATTGTAAAAATTTTAAGAGAGAACAAACCGGAAGAGTTAATGTCGTTCTTGGATACAACGTACGGTTTTGAAATAGATGAGTGGTATATTTCTCTTCCGGACGGTTCGGACCATGGCGCTCCTCCTAAAAGAAAGGACTTTTTAAAAGATGGGATTAGAGAAAGCGCTAAAGATTTAATTTTTAATAACCAAGTAATGCAGAAAGAATTCCAGGAAACCTTTCCTGGAATTGTCTCCTTTCGAGAAGCCTTTATGAATCCAGATGTTGAGATTCATAATTTTTTTAGAATGGGTGATTACGGCTATATTAGCGTTCATCAGGCAAATTACATATATTCAATGGATTTATCATGTAACAAAGGCGGGAATTGTAAGATTATCAGATTTGAAATTGGCAGGAAATGAATTGTGTTTTGCAGTACAAAATCCACAGCAAAAACAGGGTTCCGGGGATGGAGCAGAGGCGAATAGCCCGGAGAAGGGGTAGCGAAATACCGAGCTTGATTGAACAATTGAATATTTGTAAATTAGAAAAATTGCAAGCTCGGTATGAAGCGAGGGGAAGGCTTTCCCCTTCCGTCCTCTGTCTTCAGTCGTCTGTCCTCTGAATGGGGACAAAAAGAAAGTCGGCAAAGCGATGTATGAAGGAGCTTCGATCGACGACACAGTTTTTGGAGGAAGCAGAGAATTAAAAGGCTCGGTGAGCGTCAAAGGCATACCCGTAGAAATTAGCTACGGAATGCAGTATTTGATCGTAACATCCGGATTTGATATATCGAATTTAGGCTACAACTTCAACTTGAAGTTAGTGGGAACTCAAAACGCAGAGAGTCAACTCTCGAACGTAAATCAAAAATATGCCGTCTACTCCGAAGACATTCAAAATAGAATCGAGAAACAAGCAAAGGCGAATGACGCGGAGAAGGAAAGCAAGGGATTTCTGTTTACAATTTTGAATGGAATGAACGGCGGATCCGGAAACATGGGACAAAGATTTACCCAAGCGGTGAAGTCGGAAGCACAAAGCCGCATAACGGGAGCCGTGGCCGAAGCAACTGGATTACCTGCAAGTCTCGTAGGGGCACTTGTCGGTGGAAGTAGCATGAAAGACGCAGTGAAAGCGTATGTCAAAGACGAGACCGTAAACGCAATTTCGAAAGCAACCGGATTACCTACATGGCTTATCTCCAATCAGATGGAGAAGATGAACAAACCGAAAGAACAATGGTATCAAAGCCAAGAGTTCCAAATGGTGACAACAGTGGTAGCAGTAGCGGCAGCGCCCTTCACCGGTGGAGCTTCTCTGATGGTCGCTATGGCAGTGGGTGCAGGCCTGGGTGCCGCCACAGGAGCTGCAAGCGGAGGATTAAAAGGTGCGCTCGTCGGTGCTGTGGGTGGAGCCGCAGGAGCTGCTGTCAAAAGTTTTACAGGAGGAGCGGTTAACGTAGGCCTTAGCTACTCCGCAGAGAACGGATTCGGTGCAAGCGTAGGAGTCGGCTATGGACCTGCCACAGTGAGCGTCGGCATCTCCGAACGAGGCGGAACATCGGTGGATGTCGGTTTAACAAAAGGCGGATTCAATGCGGGACTCAGCTACAACAGTAAAACAGGAAGCGTAAGTGGAAACGCGGGATTTACTTCTCAAAGTGGAACGGGCTTAGCACTCAGTTACAACGAAGGAGACGGATTTGGTGCAAGCCTTAGTAAAAGTTTTAGTAATGGAGTCAATGGCGGAATCAGTTGGAGCGAGAAAGGCGGTGTCGGTGGAAACATCGGATACGAAGCTCCTGGAGACAAAGACAAAGCGAAGAATTCACTTGCAAATCAAATGAAAGGAGCGGGAGGAACTTTAAGTTTTTCTCAAAGAGACGGAGTGTCAGCAGCGCTTAACGCATCCGGAGGAGTCAATGCAGGAAACTGGAGTGAGTCCGGAGGATTCCAGGCAAACACAAACTTTTTAGCCGACAAGTGGAAGGCCGACTTTATTTCCGGAAAAGCGAAAGAAGACGCGGATGCGCAAGAAGCATCCAGAGGCGCTCAAAATAGGAACAATCAAGAATCTGGAGCTGCGGCGATCGCGGGTGCAGGGATTGAAACTCAAAGAAGAGAAGAAGACGGAATCCTGGATCACATTCTGGGTAAGGCGGCTGAGACGTTAGGCGGCGGTCTGGATTGGGTAGGAAACAAGATCGATGGAGCAATCGACAGCGTTGTCGGAGTTGCCTCAAGTGCTTGGGATGGTGCTAAGAACGCGTTCGGTGGCAATGAAACGCTGAGTATGCAGTCACTGCATCACGAGAATATCGGAGATGGTGCTGCGTATGGTGCGTCGGACTCAACCGAAAGCGCCTCCGATCGTCACTTGCGAGTTGGTGAAGAAGCGATATCAAATCACTTAGACAAACAAAGAAGCGAGAATCCATATTTGCAGAAAGGTGAAGTGGATGTAAGTATGCATCCTGATTATCACAAAAAGCTAATCAACATGGAACTTGAATCGGGAACTAGCGGAGGCAATTTGATCCGAAATGAAAAAACCGGAAAGCTGTATTACAGAACGGAAGGTCTCGGAGCGGATCATACGTTGATCCCCTGCAGAAAGCACACCAAAGGTAGCAAACGGGCTCCGGAAAACCGGAATGCTGCCTGAAAAGATGAAATGATAAGATGACACCTGCCCTGAGATCGAATAAAAAAAGAATCACCGACTAACTAAAATTAACCGGTGTTTGAATGTGAAAAACTACTTTCTCTTTATTGGAATAGTAGAAGGATTTGCACAAGGATCACAGAGACCTTGTTTGTTGATCTTAGGCCGTATTACGGCGGCCTCTTTGATTTGCTCGATAAAACGATGTTTGTCTGGAACTTCACCGTATAAGACTTGATCCGGAGAGAAACCGAACAAGACACCGCTTGGACGGGAGTTGTATTCTGGAACCGCGTCTTTGAGAGTATCGATCACTTCCTCAAATGAAATTGGATTTTTAGGAAATAGAAATTCATATTTCATTTTCTTGTTCACGGCTTCGATCATACTGTTTGAGTAGGAAATGTCGACCTGAGCGATTAGTTTTTTGATGAATAGATTGGGTTGGTCTAAGAAACCGTTGACCGCACCTTGATTTTCGGAACCGTCATCGCAAAGCAGACGGATAGGTTTGTGAAAGAGATTGAATTTTTCGCAAACCTCTTTCAGATTTGAAACCGTATTCTTTGCGTTCCATTCGACTGAAGCTTTCCAACCGAGAATAGTACGGGAAAAATTGTCCATGATGAAGTGGATGTAAGCCTTAGAACCGTCTTGCACGCGTAAGATGGTAGTATCCATATGAAGAAGAGTTAAAGGAGAAGAAGCACGAATCCCAATTCTTTGTTTAGGTTTTCGGAAACGTTTGAAATCCGGTCTTAAAGCCCGAGCATACTTGTAAAAGGTGCTTAAATTCATAAAAGCCTGAGAGTCGTTTAACATTTGATAGAAGACGGATCTAAGCGGCCAATGTTGAAGCTCCGGCTTTTTCAAATACTTGGCGATGATCGTTTGTTCTTTGTAAGTAAGTTGTTGGGATGTAATTTTCTACAAAGATTAAAAGTAGAAGTGAAACAGTGAATCTCGTTTTTCCAACGATAAAAACGTTGTGAAGAGATCTTCAAAAGCTTGCAAGCGGCTTTGATACCGATGAGAGGAGAAATTCTTGTAACAATGGAAACGATGTTTTTCTTTTGTTCGCTCCAAATTCTTCTTTTTCCTCGCATGTTTTCCGTTAAGGAGAAGTAGAATTGAAAAACTAAAAGAAGAGCGGAAAGAGTTTTTTTGAAGGTTTTACTTTCCGAAATCTTTCTGTAGACTTCGTCTTTAAAATGAGCGAGATCATCTTCGGTAAACCCGACGACTAAAGAGAGATTACGTTTTTTCCAATCGGAGAAAGTCGAGTCCGGAATACGGGATCTTTCCTTTTTAGATAACATTCCTAATTGCGCTTTGAGAACAAGGGCGGTGTGATACGAGTTTTTGGTTTTGATACATTTCGTTTTCATGATTTTGCAGGAAACAATTAAGAAGGAAGTTTTGTAAAACAAAAAATAAAAATAACATAAAAATAATGTGATATTCTAATTTTAAAAAATGAAATACTCATTTCAACCGGACTTAGTTTTCCTAAAATAAAAACAGTGCACCGCCGATTCCAAAAATACATAAGTAATACTTAAAATACGAAAGAAGGCAAAAGATGATACGAACGAATGAATATGAGAAAATACGGGAACAGACGCTGAAGGAACTGGACGCGATGCTTGAGTCCGGTGGGAAAGGACTTGCCGTGTGGCATCTGATGTATATCCAAGACAAACCGGAACAAAAGTATTACCCCTTGATAGAAGCGAGTTTGCGAGGAAAAAAAATCGACCAAGTAATAGCCGGAGCTTACTTAGCGGTTTCTTGGAAACTAAAAGAATTTGCGCCGTTTGTGCTATTGTGGGACGGAAAGGGGGAAGCGGAAAGAAGTGTGATGCAGGCGGTCCATACGTATCTGTCGGATCGCAAGAAGACGCTGCAAGAAATCAAAGCAGGATCACCTCAGATGTTCGGGATGGTGAAAATAATGCACAACATCCGAAACCCCGACGCATTGGATTGGGAAATATTACTATCATCTTTCGATTTGCTATTGGAAGTGGAAGGGAGCCATAACTTCCTTTCGGATTTAGTGTATTCATCGGTTCGAATGCTTGAGTCTCAGACTCCGAGTGCGGAAATAAAAAAAGAATTACGGAAACGATTTAACCGATTGGACCCTGATATGCCCGTCGATGATTCGTATTTACATGAGGAACTTTTAAAACGTTTTAGAGCGTATTTACTTTGACCGACTTTTGTTCTTAGAATGTCCCTAAAACATACCGCCTCATAATAGAAAAGAGGCATATTATTTAAAAATGAGCCGAAAATATAAAAGCGGTTAATTGATAAATGTAATCTTCTCGATTCATTAATTAATTTTCGCATAATATTTAAAATAGGAAAGACTAAAGACTTGAAACGCGAGAATACAGAAACGTTAGCAAAAGAAATCGCTTCTATTTTTGAATCCATTAGGGAAAATACATACAAAGGAGGAAATCGCTTTCTATTAACGGGACATTTGGAAATCGGAGGTTTATTGAATCAAGAGTTTAATTCCTACATAATGAATGAGAAAAGTAGACAGAGAATGAGAACTCTTACTGAGAAGATAGGCAAGGTAGTAAAATCGAACTTTTCGAAGCGAACCCTTTATTATGCGCTTAAATTTTACCAAGCATATCATGGAAAGAAGTTGGATTTTCGTTTGAGCTGGAGTCATTACAGGATTTTATCGGCCGTTTCAAATCTAACGACAAGAAAGAAGTTAGAAAAAGAAGCGGGCGAAAAAGGTTGGAGCAGAGAGCTGTTAGAGCGATATGCTCGTGAAAGCGGTTATTACGGCGGTTTGAAGTCTTTAAAGTGGAATCGCCCGAGTGGAGAGATTTATCATTATAAAATTGTAAAGAATGCGTTTAACCGACAAGAAAGACTTCGTATCGATTTGGGTTTTCGTTGTTACCGCGAATTGGATCTTAAAGGTTTTAAGGAAAGCGAAATCGTACGACTATCTTCTACAAAGAAAACCTGGAGTATTGACAAAGGGAATTCGGATTGTTTACTTTATCATTATCTTGGAATATTGGAAAGGGTCGTAGACGGAGATACTTTTGTCGCTCAAATGGACTTGGGCTTCGGTCTGACAGCCAGACAAAAGATTCGTTTACTTGGTATCAATGCTCCGGAATTGAACGGACCAGGTGGTGTTGAGGCTTTTGATTCTTTAAAGAAGAAACTAAAACCCGGAACCAGTCTTTTGATTAGAACGCACATACAAGATAAATATGGTCGTTATTTGGGAGATGTTTTGTATTTACCTGGCAAAGAATCGGACTATGAAACGTTACGCGCAAAAGGAATCCATTTGAATGAAGAACTTTCTGAAACGGCTAATAAAGAGTATCCTTGAGATTTGAAAACGTTTTGTTTTGTTTTCTTGATCACAAAAAAATCTTAAGTCTTCCCTTTTTTTTGACAAGTGTGTGGTTTAAATCGACTCTTCGAGTATCGAAGAGTCGATAACGACTTTAAGAAACCGCCCTCCTCTTTTTCCTTTTAAACTGCAAAAACAAATCCGACTGCACAGGCTGTGCGAGCAGTGTGGAACCCACATCAAATATAGAAAGCACAACGCGTGAGCGATCGAAGTGGAAATCCTGCAACGCAACATGAATTGAATGATGAAGCTGGAATATACGAAAAGTTTTAAATGGTGCGTTGCAGATTGAAACGAAGAGCGCGACTCTGCGCTGGAAGTTTGGAAAGTTTTCGCAGAGGCACGCCCTAAGTACTATCCACTAACATCTAAAAGCGCAAGAACGATCAATCAAAGCCAATTCGGAAAAGTTGTTCTTGAATTACCGATCATCTTCCGAAGAAAAAAACTCTTGAACCGTAATTCCCAATGCACGATCGAAATTCTCGAACGATTCCAGAATCTCTTGAATTAAAAGATCTCCGTCCGAAAAATCTTCCAAACAATCAGGATTATTTTCTTTACTGTCTCCGTAAAACTCCAAGTTTTTCATTCCGATATCAGATTTTTTATGCAAATACCGAAAATTAGAGGAAAAAAAAATCGAGAATATAACGAACCGAAAACATTTTTCAAAAATCGGCACGAATTTATTCTTAAATCGATTTTCAAAATTTTTCCGGAAAAAAAGCATGGGAAGAGATGATTCAATTTCAATCCGTTCTGGGATCCCTCAAAACCTACGAAGCGGGGAAACCAATAGAGCTCATAATCAGAGAATTCGGGATCGATCCGGATCAAATTATCAAACTCGGTTCGAACGAAAATCCTTTCGGTTGCGCACAATCTGTCATAGAAGCCGTTCAGAAAGCGGCTTCGAAAATGTCCTACTATCCTGACGATTCTTACTTGGAATTTAAAACAGCACTTGCTTCCAAGTTCGATTTGACTCCCGATCGAATTATTCCGGGTAACGGAAGTGATCAAGTTTTGGATTTTGCCTGTAGATGCGTATTGGGACCTGGTGATTCGATTCTCATCAACCGAATCACCTTTGCAATGTATAAGATCTACGCGCTCCAATGTGGAGCAAAGGTTCATTCCACAGAAACCGTTCTGCATGATCTAAACGCGCTTTTGGATCTCGCAAAATCAATCCGTCCTAAGATCATCTTCCTATGTACTCCATCTAATCCGATAGGAGACGCTCTTTCCAAGTTAGACGTCTATGATTTTTTAAGACAAATTCCTTCTAACACGTTAGTCGTCATAGACGCGGCCTATATGGAATTCGGGAAAAAAAAGGATTCGAGCACTTTCATTTCCGCCAAGGAAGTTACTGATCTTTTCCCGAACGTTTTTTATACGGGAACCTTTTCGAAAGCCTACGGACTCGGAGGAATGAGGATCGGATATGGAATCGGAAACAAGGAACTAATTTCCAATTTATATAAGATGCGTCCACCTTTCAACGTCGCCAATCTTTCCGCACTCGCCGCGACCGAGGCTCTTAAATACGAATCTCACGTGGAATCGTATTTGGAGAGTAATTTGAAAGAAATGAAACGATACGAAAAATTCGCCACCGAACAAAGCGTCGAATTCATCGATTCCTACGCGAACTTCATTACATTTTTTGCAAGAAGACGGGGAAAATCCTCCACGGAAATTTCCCAGTCTCTTTTAAAGCAGGGAATTATTCTCAGGGATTTGAGGAGTTACGACTTAAATGCGATTCGAATCACGATCGGAACACCCGAACAAAACGTCCGGGTTCTAACCGCTTTGGAACGAGAATTCAGCTGAATCGATTTGGCCGCGACCTTGATTTACCCGTTTCACAAAACATCGTAGAAATTCTTGGTGTCGTAAAAAAATCGAATTTTTCGTTACCGAATCACTCTCCGACGCGATCGCCGTGCTTTTTTATATCCAATAAATACGATTTGGAGTTTTCATATTTTCTGAATTTACGTGACTGAAGGTCGAATTTTTCTTTAGCCCTTTTTAATTTTGTTTTCCATCCATTGACTTTTTTTCAGCTCAAAAAAAGTCAATGTCTGATCACATTAATAGTTAGCCATTACTTGAAAATCCTATAACAAGGTATCTAGAATCCCGTGTCGAAATGGGGTTTGTTTCAAAATCTATGTTATCTTATCTTGAAACACCGGCTCCTCACTTTAAAAAAAAGATTCAGATTTTTCCAAAAAAGCACGAAACGTTTATTAAACCTTGCCGGTCTTACGGCCCATACATGTTTCATTCCGAATACAAATACGAAAAAACCAAAAAAGAGATTCAACATACGAATCAAAATCAGAACTCTGATCCGAAACGTTTAGAATCCAAGACTAAACAAGTAAAAGTCCGTCCGGAACTCTACGACAAATAATCAACCTGTCCCAAAGAAACTTAAGGCGTCACGCCTCCTCTAGGGATCGCCACGACGAGAAGATTTTTCCCAAACCTTATCCAGATATTCCTTGAGTTTCAGCTCCGCTCCGTTTTCAGTCGGGAAGTAAAAACGAGGCGGATGATCGGAGAATCCATCCGGGAAATAATTTTGTTCCTTAAATCCTCCGAAATCGTGAGGATAGATATAACCTTGAGAAGCTCCTTCCTTTTTATGAAGAAAGGTCGGAGCGTTTCGAAGGCGGTTTGGAATCTTGATTCCGGTCCCCTTTTCCCTTACAAAAGAAAGAGCAGCCTTAAGTCCCTTATAACTCGCATTCGATTTCGGACAAGAGGCGAGAAACGTAGTCACATGTGCGAGGATCAATCTTCCCTCCGGCATTCCGATCGCCTCAAGAGCGTGTAAACCGGAAACAGCAAGAGGTAAACCGTTGACCGATGCGTTTCCCACGTCTTCACTCGCGAGAATGATCAGCCTTCTCATAATAAAAAGAGGGTCTTCTCCCCCTTCGAGCAAAACCGCGAGATAATAAAGCGCAGCATCCGGATCGCTTCCCCTTACTGATTTGATGAACGCCGAGATCACATCGTAATGAGATTCTCCACTTTTATCGTATTCGATCACACGGCTTTCCAAATATTCTTCCACATCGGATTTGGAAATCGTATGATTCTCCGGAAAACTGAAACTGAGTCCCTCCAGGTTCGAAAGGAGCTTTCTTCCGTCCCCTCCAGAGAATCGAATCAGAGTTCCCTTTGCATCTTCTTTAAGATTTATAGAATATGATAAATTTTGAATTCCTCTTTCGAGAAGAAAAGACTGCTCTTCCGAACTCAAAGGTTCTATTTTTAAAATCTGACATCTGGATAACAAAGGTCTTGTGATTCGAAACGCGGGATTTTCCGTCGTGGCTCCGATCAAAACAAGATGCCCGGTTTCCACTCCCTTCAAAAGACTGTCCTGTTGCGAAGCACTGAAACGATGGATCTCGTCCAAAAAAAGAAGAATCGTTCCCTCCCGGTCCGCCCTTTCCAGCAATTTTTTGATTTCGGCAACTCCTGTGGAAACGGCGTTGTATTCCACAAAAGGAAGATTCCACCTTCTGCAAAGAATTCCGGCTAACGTGGATTTTCCGGTTCCGGGCGGACCGTAGAGAATGATCGAAACGGGAGAACGATAATTGACGAGCTGTTTTGTCGCTCTTGTCTGTCCGATTACTTCTTCGAAACTGGACGGACGGATTTTATGAGCAAGAGGTGGAATCGGCTTTTTTGTAAAAAGGTCGCTCAAGTTTCCTCGTCTACTCCCAATTCGTTTTTAATTTTTCTGAGACAGGTTCGTATGGTCGCATTACAAACGTCGCAGGCGCTATGACAACAAACCAAGGATTGTTCTCTTATATTTCCTTGTAGAATATTTTCCATCAAAGCTTGGATACGAACCGGAAGATCGAATAGATCCAAATTTTCTCGAATGATTTCTTCTTTCGTTTTCGGAAATAGATTGGGTTGATTGTTTTCCAAAAATGTATCCTTTGGTTACAGAGTATTCTTTTCTTTTGTTTCCGAAAACTCAATTTTTTTTTAAATCCCTGAGCCAAGCTCGCGTTCTCAAACTTTCTATTTTTGCAAGGGAGCGTCGTATTCGCGAACGCCGCAAAAAAGATACTATAACAAAAAGGAGTTTATTAAGACGATATGTAAGGAATGACAAAAAAGAAAAGATTTTTAAAATGACTCTGAAATTATGAAAACCATGAACTTACAAAAATTAGGAACTTTATTCCTTCTTTGTTTTTTGAGCCAACTCAAAGCCGAAGAAACAAAAACCCATCGCAATCTAACCGAGGCTCTTCAAAATCCGACGGATGTCCGATACTTAGATTTAAACAACAATCAGCTAACAACACTTCCAAAAGATATCGGAAAATTACAAAACCTACAAAAATTAAATTTATACAACAATCAACTCACAACTATTCCAAAAGAAATCGGATATTTGAAAGAGCTACAAGAATTAAATTTAAGCCGCAATCAGCTCACAACACTAACACTTCCAAATAAAATTGGACAATTGCAAAAACTATATTTAGATAACAATCAACTCAAAACTCTCCCAAAAGAGATCGGAAAATTACAAAACCTACAAGAACTATATTTAACCAACAATCAACTCAAAACTCTTCCAAAAGAAATCGGATATTTGAAAGAGCTACAAGACTTAGATTTACGTGACAATCAACTCACAACACTTCCAAATGAAATCGGAAAATTACAAAACCTACAAAAATTAGATTTAAGCGGCAATCAACTCAAAACTCTCCCAAAAGAGATCGGAAAATTACAAAACCTACGAGAATTAGATTTAAACGATAATCAACTCAAAACTCTTCCAAAAGAAATCGGATATTTGAAAGAGCTACAAGACTTAGATTTACGTGACAATCAACTCACAACACTTCCAAATGAAATCGGAAAATTACAAAACCTACAAAAATTAGATTTAAGCGGCAATCAACTCAAAACTCTCCCAAAAGAGATCGGAAAACTGCAAAACCTACAAGAACTATACTTATACGGCAATCAACTCAAAACTCTCCCAAAAGAGATCGGATATTTAAAAGAGCTACAAGTATTACATTTAAGCGACAATAAACTCACAACTCTTCCAAAAGAGATCGGACAGCTGCAAAAGCTACAAGCATTACTACATTTAGGCGACAATCAACTCAAAACCCTTCCAAAAGATATCGGATATTTGAAAGAGCTACAATTATTAGATTTAAGCGGCAATCAACTCAAAACTCTCCCAAAAGATATCGGACAACTGCAAAAGCTACAAGACTTAGAGTTAGATAGCAATCAACTCAAAACTCTCCCAAAAGATATCGGAAAATTACAAAACCTACAAGTATTAAATTTAAGCAACAATCAACTCAAAACTCTCCCAAAAGATATCGGACAACTGCAAAAGCTGCGAGTATTAGAGTTATATAACAATCAACTCAAAACCCTTCCAAAAGAGATCGGACAGCTGCAAAAGCTACAAGAATTAAATTTAAGCCACAACAAACTCACAACTCTTCCAAAAGATATCGAAAAATTACAAAACCTACAAGTATTAAATTTAACCAACAATCAACTCAAAACACTTCCGAAGGAAATCGGACAACTGCAAAACCTACAAGTATTAAATTTAAGCCACAACAAACTCACAACGCTTCCAAAAGATATCGGAAAATTACAAAACCTACAAGAACTATATTTAACCAACAATCAACTCACAACGCTTCCAAAAGATATCGAAAAATTACAAAACCTACAAGAACTATATTTAACCAACAATCAACTCACAACGCTTCCTAAAGAAATTAGATATTTGAAAGGGCTAGAAGTATTACATTTAGATGATATACCTGCTTTGAGGTCCCAAGAAAAAAAGATTCGAAAATTACTTCCCAAAATACATCATGTTAACTTTATCAAAATAACAAAGTAACGACATAACGAAATCGCATTGAGCTTCCTCCGAAAACGCGGACATCTCATATGCAAGGAAACTCCAAAAAAGAAAAGGTGTTTAAGATGACTCTGAAATTATGAAAATCACGAACTTACAAAAAATAGGAACTTTATTCCTTCTTTGTTTTTTGAGCCAACTCAAAGCCGAAGAAACAAAAACCCATCGCAATCTAACCGAGGCTCTTCAAAATCCAACGGATGTTCTAATTTTAGATTTAACCAACAATCAACTCAAAACTTTTCCGAAGGAAATCGAAAAATTACAAAAACTACAAGTATTAGTTTTAACCAACAATCAACTCAAAACTTTTCCTAAAGAAATCGAACAATTACAAAACCTACAAGAACTATATTTAAGCCACAATCAACTCACAACTCTTCCTAAAGAAATCGAACAATTACAAAACCTACGATACTTATATTTAAGTTACAATCAACTCACGACCTTTCCAAAAGATATCGGAAAATTACAAAACCTACAAGTATTAGCTTTAACCAACAATCAACTCACAACTCTTCCGAAGGAAATCGGACAACTGCAAAACCTACAAGTATTAAATTTAAGCGACAATCAACTCAAAACTCTTCCAAAAGATATCGAACATTTGAAAGAGCTACAAGTATTAGATTTAAGTCACAACAAACTCAAAACTCTTCCAAAAAATATCGAACAATTACAAAACCTACAAGAACTATATTTAAGCCACAATCAACTCACAACGCTTCCAAAAAATATCGAACAATTACAAAACCTACGATACTTATATTTAAGTTACAATCAACTCACAACGCTTCCGAAAGATATCGGATATTTGAAAGAACTACAAGTATTATATTTAAGCAACAATAAACTCACGACTCTTCCAAAAGATATCGGATATTTGAAAGAACTACAAGTATTATATTTAACCAACAACAAACTCACGACTCTTCCAAAAGATATCGGAAAATTACAAAAGATAGGATACTTAGATTTAAGCCACAACAAACTTACAAGCCTTCCGAAAGATATCGGATATTTAAGAAATCTATGGCACTTAAGTTTAAACGGGAATCGACTCACAACGCTTCCTAAAGAAATTAGATATTTGAAAGGGCTAGAAGAATTACATTTAGATGATATACCTGCTTTGAGGTCCCAAGAAAAAAAGATTCGAAAATTACTTCCCAAAATACATCATGTTAACTTTATCAAAATAACAAAGTAACGACCTAACGAAATCGCATTGAGCTTCCTCCGAAAAACGTGGACAAAACAATATGCAAGGAAACTCCAAAAAAGAAAAGATGTTTAAGATGACTCTGAAATTATGAAAATCACGAACTTACAAAAAATAGGAACTTTAATCTTTCTTTGCTTAGGAGCTTTAATCCTTCTTTGCTTTTTAGACCTATGCGAAGCCGAAGAAAAAGGAACCTATCACAATCTAACCGAGGCTCTTCAAAATCCAACGGATGTTCTAATTTTAGATTTAATAGGCAATCAGCTCACAACTCTTCCAAAAGATATCGGAAAATTACAAAAACTACAAAAATTGGATTTAAGAGGCAATCGAATCGCAACTCTTCCCAAAGAAATCGGGCAACTACAAAACCTACCAGTATTATATTTAAGCTACAATCAACTCACAAGCCTTCCAAAAGATATCGGAAAATTACAAAACCTACAAAAATTAGATTTAAGCAACAATCAACTCACAACTCTCCCAAATGAAATTGGAAAATTGCAAAACCTACAAGAATTATATTTAAGCAACAACAAACTAAAAACTCTTCCGGATGAAATTGGAAAATTGCAAAAGCTGCGAACATTAGATTTAGATGTGACCTAGCCCCCGAATTTAGAACCATTTAGAATGTTTGAAATCCTCTCAAGAACATAAAATTTTGGAGGAAAACATGAAAAAACGTTTCAGTGAAGATCAAATTCATAAGATTCTAAAGGAATCTGAATCAGGGATATCGACTCCTGAACTTTGTCGTAAATACGGAATCAGTGGTAACACTTTTTACCGTTGGCGTTCGAAATACGGCGGGTTAGAACTAAACGATCTAAAACGGATGAAGACTTTAGAGGAAGAAAACAGTAGGCTAAAGAAACTGTATGCAGAGTTAGCTTTAGAAAATGAAGCGATCAAGATGTTACTCGAAAAAAAGTGGTGAGCCGTGAGCAGAAACGAGAGGCGCTCCTGTTAATCAAAACGCGGCTTGGAGAACGGAAATCCTGCCGTCTTTTGCAAATCTCCAGAACCGGCTTTCGACATCGTTCCAGGCTTCAGGACAAAAACATGGAATTGAAGGATCGAATTCTCACTTTAGCGTATAAGCATAAAAGGGCGGGATACAGACAGATTCATGATTTTATTCGGCAAGAAGAACGAGTAAACCATAAACGAATCTATCGCTTGTATTCAGCATTGGGCTTAAAATACCGAATCAAACCGAAACGAAAGAGAGTATCGTTACCTGCGATTCCAAAGATTGTTCCTAAGAAACCGGAGGAAAGGTGGTCGATGGATTTCATGTCGGATTCACTCTACTCGGGAAGAAAATTCAGAATATTGAATATCATCGATGACTTTGGACGATTCGCCGTGGCAACGCAGGTGGAATTCTCAATCACTTCGGAACGATTAGTAAGAATTTTGAATGAAGTATCTGAAGTCCGTAGCCTGCCAAAACAAATCGTTGTGGATAACGGTCCCGAATTCACATCAAAAGCTTTTTTACGATGGGCTTTTGAAAAAGGAGTCGATATTCATTTTATTACGCCGGGTAAGCCTACTGAGAATGCCTTCATCGAGAGCTTTAACGGAAAAATGCGAAACGAATGTTTAAATGAAAATTGGTTTAAGAATATTGAAGAAGCACAGCGCCTTGTCGAGGATTGGAGAAATTTCTATAATTCTGAAAGGCCACATAGTTCTCTTGGGGGACTTACTCCGGAGGAATATTTAAGACGCTCTGCTTAAGTGGATTTTGACACTTTACACTGGTACTAAAAACGGGGGCATCTCAGATGATATACCTGCTTTGAGGTCTCAAAAAGAAAAGATTCTAAAATTACTTCCCAAAATACATCATGTTAACTTTATCAAAATAACAAAGTAACAGCCTAACGAAATCGCATTGAGCTTCCTTCGAAAACGCGGACAAAACAATATGCAAGGAATGACAAAAAAGAAAAGGTGTTTAAAATGACTCTGAAATTATGAAAATCACGAACTTACAAAAAATAGGAACTTTATTCCTTCTTTGTTTTTTGAGCCAACTCAAAGCCGAAGAAACAAAAACCTATTACAATCTAACCGAGGCTCTTCAAAATCCAACGGATGTTCGAATTTTAGATTTAAAGAGCAATCAACTCACAACACTTCCAAAAGATATCGGACAACTGCAAAACCTACAAGTATTAGATTTAACCAACAATCAACTCACAGCTCTGCCAAAAGAAATCGAACATTTGAAAGAGCTACAAGTATTACATTTAAGCCACAACAAACTCACAAGCCTTCCTAAAGATATCGAACATTTGAAAGAGCTACAAGAATTACATTTAGACTACAATCAACTCACAACTCTTCCTAAAGATATCGAACATTTGAAAGAGCTACAAGAATTACATTTAGACTACAATCAACTCACAACTCTTCCAAAAGAAATCGGATATTTGAAAGAGCTACAAGTATTACATTTATACGACAATCAACTCACAACTCTTCCAAAAGAAATTGGATATTTGAAAGAGCTACAAGTATTACATTTATACGACAATCAACTCACAACTCTTCCAAAAGAAATCGGATATTTGAAAGAGCTACAAGTATTACATTTATACGACAATCAACTCACAACTCTTCCAAAAGAAATTGGAAAATTACAAAACCTACAAGTATTAGAGTTAACCAACAATCAACTCAAAACACTTCCGAAGGAAATCGGACAACTGCAAAACCTACAAGTATTAAATTTAAGCCACAACAAACTCACAACGCTTCCAAATGATATCGGAAAATTACAAAACCTACAAGAACTATATTTAACCAACAATCAACTCACAACGCTTCCAAAAGATATCGGATATTTGAAAGAGCTACAAATATTAGAGTTAACCAACAATCAACTCAAAACACTTCCGAAGGAAATCGGACAACTGCAAAACCTACAAGTATTAAATTTAAGCCACAACAAACTCACAACACTTCCAAAAGATATCGGAAAATTACAAAACCTACAAGAACTATATTTAACCAACAATCAACTCACAACGCTTCCAAAAGATATCGGATATTTGAAAGAGCTACAAATATTACATTTAGATGATATACCCGCTTTGAGGTCCCAAGAAAAAAAAATTCGGAAATTACTTCCCGAAGCACATATTGCCTTTACCAAAATAACAAAGTAACAGCCTAACGAAATCGCATTGAACTTCCTTCGAAAACGCGGACAAAACAATATGCAAGGAATGACAAAAAAGAAAAGATATTTAAAATGACTCTGAAATTATGAAAATCACGAACTTACAAAAATTAGGAATTTTAACTTTAATCCTTCTTTGTTTTTTGAGTCAACTCAAAGCCGAAAAAACAAAAACCTACCAAAATTTAATCGAGGCTCTTCAAAATCCGACAGATGTTCTAATTTTAGATTTAACTAACAATCAACTTACAACTCTTCCAAAAGATATCGGAAAATTACAAAACCTACAAAAACTATATTTAGATGGCAATCAACTCACAACTCTTCCCGAAGATATCGGATATTTGAAAGAGCTACAAGTATTACATTTATACGACAATCAACTCAAAACTCTTCCAAAAGAAATCGGACAACTGCAAAACCTGCGAGTATTAGGTTTAAGCCACAACAAACTCACAAGCCTTCCGAAAGATATCGGACAACTGCAAAAGCTACAAAGACTACATTTAGACGACAATCAACTCAGAACACTTCCAAAAGATATTGGAAAATTGCAAAAGCTGCGAGAACTATTGTTATATAACAATCAGCTCACAATGCTTCCGAAAGATATCGGACAACTGCAAAAGCTACAAAGACTGCATTTAGGCGACAATCAACTCAGAACACTCCCAAAAGATATCGGAAAACTGCAAAACCTGCGAGTATTAAAGTTAGATAGCAATCAACTCGCAACACTTCCAAAAGATATCGGAAAATTACAAAACCTACAAGTATTAGATTTAGGTGGCAATCAACTCGCAACACTTCCAAAAGATATCGGAAAATTACAAAACCTACAAAAATTACATTTAAACGGCTATGAGTTCACGACTATTCCAAAAGAGATCGGACAGCTGCAAAAGCTACAAGAATTATATTTAGATGATACGTTTGCTTTGAGGTCCCAAGAAAAAAAGATTCGAAAATTACTTCCCAAGATACATATTATTTTTACCCAATACGGAGACTCAGAATAGTAACGAAATCGCATCTACTATTTTATGGATGAGTTTTATACGACTTTCTAGAATATACGAAATGTATTTCTGTGATTCCATTTTCATGGGCCTCGAAATTTTTCAAAACTTCTTTTTGATTTCTTTGGCTCCTCTTTGAGTTAAGATTTATCGCAAAACCTCAAATGCAAGGACCATAGAATACAACTTCTAATGGTGAAAAGACAATTTAAAAATCTATGGAAGTCTTGTTATAACGACCTGATTATTGCAATCGATAGGTTTTGGAATAAACTCTATGTATTTTTTAATATTTAGAATATAATGAAAATCTTTCACATTCCCCCTCCAACCCATCCGAACTGAATCAGATAATAGAATACGATAAAACGCGGAATTCGAAAAAGACATCCTTGAAAAAAAAGAGCATAACGCATTTTCATAGCACCTGCCGCCAATGAAACCCAGGAATACGGAAGAGGCGTCAAGGCCGCAAGCACTACGGCCCAAAAACCGTAACGATGCAAATAGTGTTCCAACTTTTGTTCGTGTTTTTTAACGAAACTAGCAACACCTTCGATCTTAGGAAGGAGCACCCTTCCCGTAAGATAAGAAACAGTTCCACCGATCAGACTTCCAATCGAAGCCGAAACGATGACAAGAATCGAATTGAGCTTTCCGGCGACGGCGATCATCAAAAATACGTCGGGCGGTATAAACACGTGCAAAGAATCGGCGAACATGATTCCAATTCCAACTCCGAATACTCCCGTAATCTCTATGAATTTTTGGGAAATCGCCAAAACGGGTTCGGGGAAAACACGCGCGAGGAACACAACTCCTAAAACAAGAATCACAATTCCGACTAACGTTTGACGGAATAGTTTTCTTACGACTCGGTCCGGCTCTTTACCAGAAACTTCCTTATTTTCTGTGGAACATTCTTTCAAGGTCATCTCTGCTCAACTTTACTAAGGTCGGTCTTCCATGCGGACAACGGGAAGGATTTTCGCAATAACTCAGTCTGTTTAAAATTTCTGCCAGAATCGGATCGGAAAGCTGATCCCCTTTTTTGATTGCGGAACGGCAGGCCACGCACTTTGCCATCAGATCGTATAACTCCGGTTCGCTGGTCTCTTTTCCCTCGGCTCTATTCAAAAAATCAAGCACGATTTCTTTTTCTTCCCCAGGTTCCATATACGCGGGAATTTCTCTTAAAACCACGCTGTCTTCCCCCAAAGGATCCAAAAATATTCCAACTTCCTCATATTCTTTTTTTCGATTCAAAATGTCTTCTTGTTCCTGTTTAGATACGTCGATTCGGATCGGCGTCAAAAGAGGTTGAATTCCGTAATTTTTCCTTTCAAGCTTACGCAAAACCTCTTCGTAGCGGATTCTTTCGTGGGCCGTATGCTGATCGATGATATAAAAACCGTCTTCGGCTTCCGCGAGAATAAATGTTTCGAACAAAACTCCAAAATGTTTTTTCGGAACAAAGGAAGAATGTTTCACCCGTTCGTCCGTCAGAGAGGACAAAGACGTCCCCGGCCCCATCCGATCCAAATCGAATCCTTCCTGTCTGGAAACTTCGGTAAAAAGTTCACGGCTGAGCAACGGACCTTTTTCAAACTTGGAAAAAGGACGAGTCTGATAAAGAGAACTTGTTTGAAACATTTCGGAAGTCGGTTTTAAAAGTCGTTTTTTCAATTCTAAAAAACTGACCGGCGTGCTGGATCTCAGTTCTTTTTGAATGAGAGTCAAAAAGAATCCATTGAACCCCTCTTCGTCCAAAAAGCGGATTTCCTTTTTTGCCGGATGGACATTAACGTCCACTCTTGAAGGATCGATTTCGAAAAATAAGAAACAATACGGGTGAGCGTTCGGTGGAAGTAGTTCATCATAAGCTTTTTTTAATAAAACGGAACCGTATTTGATTTCAATCGGCCTTCCATTGATAAAGACGAATTGCCCGGTTCGATTCGATTTGTAAAAGTCCGGATCGCTGATATAACCGCTTGCTCTGATTCCTCCGCGTTCCAGACCGACTTCTAAGAGATGATCACGGAAATTTTCCCCGAATAAATCAATGATTCGGTCCTTTTTATTTTCTCTAGAAGGAAGTACAAATACCTCCTTTCCATCCTGAAAAAGACGAAAACGTACATCATGTCTTGCAAGAGCTTGCGTAGTAACTCTATCCTTGATTTTTTTATCTTCGGAACGGATCGACTTTAAGAATTTTCTTCGGACAGGAGTATTAAAAAATAATTCCTCCACAAGTATTTTTGTTCCGACAAACCCCGGAGTTTCTTCTTTTTCGGATATTTTTCCTCCGATCGAACAAATTTTCCAAGCGGTCTTTTGATCCTTTATTCCACTTTCCAACGTTAAGCGAGATACCGAAGCGATGGAAGCCAAAGCTTCTCCTCGAAATCCATAGCTGAGCACGCTTTCCAAATCTCCATAATCTCGAATCTTACTCGTAGCATGTCTTTTCAAAGCGGGCTCTATGTCTTCCGGATCGATTCCCGAACCGTTGTCAGTGATGCGTAAAAGGGAAAGCCCTCCGTCCTTGGACTCCACATCCACTTGAGTCGCTCCCGCATCCATGGAATTCTCCATCAGTTCCTTGACGACGGAATGCGCGGATTCAATGACTTCCCCGGCGGCAATCTGATTGATGAGTTCCGGACTAAGTTCCTGAATTTTTCCCATGAATGATTCCAATGTCGGAACTCTTACTAAGTCTGTCAAGAACGGGATCTATGAATTTTTTAAAATATCAAGGTTAAACTTATCTTATCAGGAAACGGTCAAAGTAGAATTTAGAACAAAATCTCCTATCGCTTCACCGGAAATGAATCGTTAAACGAATCCACTCCTAAACATTTAAAGAAACGTAAAATTTCAGCATAAGCTTGCATCCTATAACATGATATTTTTTTAATGCGTTTAGAACCTTGGACAATTCATTTGCATGCAAAATCATTGAATCTCTTTTTTTACAATCGATCACAAATTTATTTCCAAACTATGAAAATGATTCAGAGCAGTCTGTTCTTTAGATTTAAGTTCGTTCGCTTTTTTTTTGTATTCAAATCGAATCAATCTCCAAAGTAAACGAACTCAAATTAAGGAGACAACATGTTTCAAAAAGTATTTCTCTCTCTGCTTACCGGATCCTTTGTTTTAACTCTTTGTTCGTGCGAGGATAAAAAAGAAGACAACACTGGAATTCTTTTCTTTCTTCTATCCGCAAGCGGAGCATTAGGTTCTTCCAACACTTCCACTCCTACTTCCACTTCCTGTAAAAACGAGACGTTCTGTAGAACCTTCATCGCTACCAATAACGGAGCCGGTTACAATGGAAATTTAGGCGGTATATCGGGAGCGGACGCGAAATGCACCGCCGCAAAACCTTCCACCCTCACAAGAACTTACAAAGCATTGATAACCGATCAGCAGACAAGACATGTCGTTTCGGCCGGAGATGGTTCGTCATCTTTGAGGGACTGGGTCCTCTACCCAAATAAACAATACCGCAGAAGTGATGGAACCACGGTTACGTTTACCACAAATGCGAATTCAATGGTAACGGGAGATTTAGAGAATGGAATCGACTCCGGGGCCAAAAAATATTTTTGGACGGGTCTTGCTCATCCAGACGATCCAGGATTCTTTTTATGGGAAGGAGGAAGAATTTGCAATCAATGGGGGGATGCAAATGGAGCTGTAGGAGGAGCTACAGGAAATACAATGTCCACAAACGCTCATAAAACTCCCGAAGGAGCCTTTACCGTAGACACTCAGGCTTGTAACTCGAACCTTAACCTTCTCTGCGTAGAGCAGTAACTTTTTTTAAAAGATCGCTCTCAATCCGCAGAGCGATCTTTTTCTTCCGGAAATAAATAAATTCTCTTGCAGTTTGAAATCTTTCTTAAAATTTTCTTTGTACAAAAAATTCAGCATACGGGCCCCGACCTTGAAAAATATACGGTACACAAAGAAATCTAACGTACGACTTTGTCGGAATCGATTGCCAAAAACCCTTATGCAAGTTTGAAAAGAAAGACGGCGAGCCTTTACTTTTACAAGATTTTATTCCGTTGACTTCCCCTTATCGATTCAAAAAATTGTAGGAAGCTCTGGCTTATTCCTTAAGAAACAAACTTCGGATCTTTACAATCTACAGGTAACTTTGTGAAAAAAATAATTCCCATTCTTTTCGTCTTATCTCTGGTATCACCTTCCTTCCTAATCGCACAAAGTCAGACGGAAGCGTCCAATCCTTCTTCGGCCGAAGCCGGAAACAATCCCACGACAACCGAAGTGGTCCCTTCCGACGAAGAACAAATCGTTTCCACGGTAAAAAAACTCATCGGTTTTATTCGTTATAAAAAGAACGATAAGGCGATTGCACTCATACACGTAAAACAGTTCAGCAATCAGCTCTTAAAATCCTCCGGTAAAATCGGCGACTCCGATCGCAAAGAATTCGAGGAAGCGATCGGTGAATTTATCGCTCACCGTAGTTTCCCGATCGCATACAAATATTTCGACAAAATCGACATCAACTACGAAAAACCCACCATCAAGGGAGATAACGCGACCCTCGCCTCTTCGATCATTTGGAGCGGTTCGGAAAGGATCACCTTTTCTTGGATCCTAACAAAGATAGAAGGAGCTTGGTATGTCACCGACTTTTTAAACGAAGGAAAATACGCCTCCGAAACCAACCGGGTGAAATCGGTGGATCCTTCCATCAAAAAGAACGGAATCAAACAAACCATCGCCTTGATCAGAAAAGAAGCTAAAAATTAAACATCAATGAGACAACTTCTTTCCAGACTCACTGACTCCATTCTCTTAAACCCAATCCGTTCCTGCAGTGTACTTGCCGTTTTTCTTTTCCTCTCTTTCTGGCAAGCATCTAAACTTACGGTGAACAGCAATAACTTGGAGTTGCTTCCAAAAGACAATCCTTCCGTCGTCAAAACTCAAAAAGTAATCGAGATGATCGGAGGAAACGGATTCTATATCCTCAGCATCAAGTTCAAAGACGAAAAGGAAATGACGGATCATCTGGTCAAAGCCTTTGCCGCAAGAAAAAAAGGGCAACCCGAAGTCGTAGAAAAGGAATTGAAAGAAGCCGAAAAGGTTAAACAACAAAACGTAGCCTATTATAAAGAAAGAGAGAATGCGATCAAAAAAGCTTCGAACGTACTAAACGAAAGACTTCTGAAGGAAAAAAAATTCGTTCAATATATCTCCTACCGCTACAACGTATCCTTCTTACAAGATAGACTTCCCCTATTTTTAAAAACCGAAGACTTGCTAGAAGTGCGCAAGCGGGTCAAAAGAAAAATCGACGAGGAAGTCGAAAGAGCCAATCCGTTCTTTATCAAACTTTCCGACGAAGAATACAACCCGGACTTCAGCGATATCCTTTCCAAATATCAGAAACTTGCAAAAAGAGATATATTCGACGAATATAATATATCTCCAGACAAAGGGATGTTGATCTTTTTGATCAAACCAGCAGGCTCTTTCACTGACATAGAATTCAATATCGCTCTCGATAAAAAAATCAAAGAAATTGTGGCCGAACTCGCTCTCGACAAAAATGGAATCCAAATCGGCTACACCGGCACCTACAGATTACATCTGGACGACTATGAAACACTGATGGCAGCTCTAAAGCCGATCGCAATCACTTCGTTTATCGGGATCGCGGTGCTTTTGCTTTTCTTTTTTAGAAATCCTCTTTTTATCTTGATTCTTCTCGTTTCTCTTCTCTCCGGAATTTTATTCTCTTTCGGTTTGACTACGATCGTAATCGGTCAGCTCAACTCGGTAACCAGCATCATCGCATCCATTCTAATGGGACTCGGAATTGACTATGGAATTCAGTTCTTATATCGTTTTCGGGAAGAATTCACCCGCGGTCAGGATACCCTTCGTTCCATTAAGGACACGATCTATCATACAGGAATCGCATCCTTTATCTCAGCTCTGACCACCACTTCCGCTTTTGTTGTACTCGCGTTCTCCGAGTTTCGAGGTTTCAGCGAATTCGGAATCATCGCGACATACGGAATTTTGATCATTGCGGTTTCTATGTATGGTGTGACCGCTCTTCAGATCACTCTCCTTTTTCGTTTGTTTCCTTCCCTCAAAAACAAATTTCTACTTTCGGCAAAAGAACAAGCGACTTCTCCCCTTCTTTACCGCTTTTATAAAAAACCGGGCCTTTTGACGTTAGTTGTTCTTGCTATCGTTCTGGTGATTTCCTTTTTCAACTTCAACCCCGGAATTCGATTCAACTACAACGGACGGGATCTGATGGTGGACAATCTGGACTCGGTCAATCTCTACGACGAAATCGGAGATAGATTCGATATCAGTTCCGATCCTCAGGTAATCGTCGTGGACACTCTCGAAGAATCGGAAGCCGTTTTCGATTACATGACACCCGTACCGGACGAGATCGCAGGTTCCGTGGATCAGGTGGTTTCTCTCTGGAACTTCGTTCCTCCAAAAGGGCAACAAAGGGCAAACTTAAAGATTTTGAAACAACTTCAATCGGATATGAAACCGGTCAAAGCAGGTTTCTTAAAACCGGAACAGAGAAAATATATTCCCGTGGTAAAAAAATATCTGAACGTGAAAGAATATTCTCTCTCCGAGGTTCCTATCTATTTCAGTTCTCAGTTTACGGAAGTAAAAGGTTCCAAAGAAAAAGGTCATCTTGTATTCATCTATCCTAAGGTCGCTCTCTGGCACGGGCAAAAACTTCTCAAGTTCTTCGATGCCGTTGGAAAATTACATTATCCTAAATTATCCAGAAGAGTGTTGAACACTCTGCTCTACGACTCGAACGGACATATAGCCGTTGATCCAATCCGTGATCGATGGACTCCAGCAGAGGAACGTCTGATCGTAAAAACTCTGAATACGTATTCCGCCCCCCAATTCAAAAATTTGGGACTTTTAGACGGAACGATCTCTTTTATCTTAAAAACGAGACCGTTTTCCAACTTGGAGCAAGCAAGATCTCACAAATACGTTTCCAACACCGCGGGAAGTTTGATTCTTTTTGCAAACCTCATCAAGATCGTTCAAAAAGAAGGAGTAACTGCATTTCTCGTCACTCTAATTCTCGTAGTCATCGTATTGATTCTATTTTTCAGGGGAATCGTTCCCGCTTTGATCTCCTTGATTCCCCTCGTTCTCGGGATTTTCGTCACTCTCGGAATCATGGCGGTGTTTAGAATTCAATTGAATTTTATGAACGTTCTGGTGTTTCCGGTCATTATAGGTTATGGAATTCAGAACGGGATCTATATCTATTATAGATTCAGAGAGGATCACGACGTAATCCGCGCCATGTCCATGGTCGGTCCTGCGATCATTGCATCCACGTTAACCACCCTTGTGGGATGGAGTTCTCTTTTAATCGCAGATCAAAAAGGACTCAAATCCATCGGTATTGTAGCGAGCATCGGGATCGCCTCTTCCTTGATCATTGCGCTCACTCTCGTGCCAGCCATTCTTGAAATCGTCTATCGTTCCAGAAAAGAAGAAGAGCAAGAATCCAAACCGGTCGGCTTCGAAGAGGAAGATCCGAATTCTTCCGATGCAGCCAAAACCCCGCCTTCTACGCTTCAAATGACCGAAGTTTCTCGAACAACTTCTCCCAAAAAGAAAAGTACCAAGAAAAAAGCGACTGCTTCCAATAAAACAGCCGCTAAAAAGAAATAAGGAGTATTTCAGAATGTTACGATATTCTTTACTATTTTTCTATTTGATTTTCACGATTACGAACTGCACAGTTAGATATGTAAAAGCGGGTCCAATTTGGGAAAAAGAACTGGCTACATTCAAGAGACTGGCGGTACATGTTTCAGCGGAAAGTGAAACAGGCAATTCCGAAAAACAGTTAGCGGCAAAAATCGCAGAAAATTATCTTTCTCATCATAAGGAATTTATCATATATCCTTTCAGTCCCGGAAACGGAACCTGCGGAAGCTCCGGTAAAAAAGTTCAGGGAATTTTTCAGTTGAAGATCCGCGAAAAAGAAACTTCCGATAAGGTGGAACTGAGCGCGCTTGGAAAAGTGATTCACTGCACGAAAGGTGAAATTCTCTGGGAAGGTTTGGCTGAAGATTCTTATTCTAAAAATACAGGAGAAAATCAATCTCTTATCAACACATATACGCAACTTTACGGAAAGGAAATCGCCGGAAAAGTGAATCCGTATTTCTTCCTACTTCAAAGTCTTTTGGATAAATTGGACAGTCCGATTTTGACAGAAGAGGAAAAAGACGAGAAGATCGAAGTGGAAGCGAGATGATATTTTTCCGTCGTTGATCGAAGATATAAATCCGAACAAAATCTTAAAAATTCAGGCAGAACCTTAAAATCTCCCCGGGATTTTATAACTTTCTAAGTTTTTAAAACGTAGAAACACTCTCACGTTTTACTGTAAATTCCCACAACCTGAGAACTCACCCTAAAATATAAGTCTTAAATAGAATGTGGGAACTTTTCACAATTACATTTTTGGCCGCATCCAAGAGAACGGCAAATTGTAAATTAAGACCAAAATACTCCGACTATAAAGGTCTTATGTGTCGTTTGCCAACTTTAGAATTAGATAAAAACGAAAGAGGATAAAAGTTCAATGCTACCGAAATAAAAAAATTCTCTGGAATCCAAACTGAGAAATATTCTTTACCCGATCTCTTCTTTGCCGATCGTCACCTACTTTAAAATCTCGTCCTGACGTCCCATCAGTTTTATGCCTAGTCTTGGCCCAATCTCTTGGACAATCCTCGAAGCAACGTAATTTCCCCAACGAGTCGATTTTTCCAAACTAAAACCGTGGGTCAGTCCGTAGAGAACACCCGCTGCAAAACAATCACCTGCACCGGTCGTATCGATGGGTTTCGTTGGAAATCCACCAACGTGAGCAACTACTCCGTTCTCCGCAAAATAGGCCCCATTTGCGGAATCAGTCATAAAAACGAGAGGAGAAAGACCCGCAATAAATTTCAAAGCTTCGAGTTTATCTTCCTTTTGAGAAAGGGCTTTGGCTTCTTCCGCATTGCAGAAAACAATATCGAAGTAATCTTTTGTTAAGCGAACAAAGTCTTCTCTGGAACGATTCACACAAAATGGGTCACTATATGTGTAAGCCACTTTAACTCCGTTCTTTTTAGATTCTTCCATTGTCAAAAGAGAAGCTTCTTTGGTTCCCTGACCATCCCAGAGATATCCTTCAATATAAGAAACGCTGGAGGACTTGAGTTTGTCCAAATCTACATCCGATTTTTGTAATGTGATGGAAATCCCCAAGTGGGTAAGCATCGTTCTTTCGGCGTCGGGAGTGGTCAAAACGACGCAGGTTCCGGTATGTCCCTGATCTTCAGGGACAACTTCGAAAAGAATCCCGGCATTCTCCATGTCCTTTTTATAAAATTCTCCATAAGTATCTTTGGAAACTTTTCCGGTGTAGGCTCCAGTTCCTCCTGAATTGGCGAGTGCGATCATCGTGTTTGCCGCGCTTCCCCCCGAACGAAGTTCTTTTTTGCTTCCTTCAAGAGCGGTCAAAACCTCTCCTTGTTTTCCGGAATCGACCAAGGTCATAATTCCTTTCTCAAATCCTAAACGTTTGATAAAAACGTCTTCCGTAGGAACTAAAATATCCACGAGTGCGTTGCCGACTCCGAATACGTCGTAGTGTTTCATCAATTTATCCTTTTCTTTTCCATTCGATCAATTCCCAGCCGGCATCTTCCCGAAAGAAAACACCTCCTCCTCCCACCGTGTCTTTCAGAAGTTCCAAAAATTCTTCCAACCGTTCGGTGATAACTCCGCTGAATAGAAAATGATCTGTTTTAATAGATGCAATTTTTTGAATATTCGCTTTTAATACAGCAAACGTAATATTGGCGATCAAAAGATCCCATGTTTGTCCTTGGATCTTTTCATGATCGAAACCGCCCTCTTCCACGGCTAAAACTTCCGAGGAAATATCGTTTTCGTCCCGATTGAAAGCAGCGGATCTCACACTGTTCGGATCCACGTCCACTGCTAAAATCAGGGAAGCTCCCGACTTTGCCGCGGCAACGCTCAAAATCCCGGAACCGGTTCCCACGTCCGCAATCTTTTTACCGGAAAGATTCAAGTTCCCCATTCTCCCCAAAACAAGACGAGTAGTCTCGTGATGCCCGGTTCCAAATGCAAGTCCAGGATTAATGAGCAAAGGGAAAAACTCTTCGGGAGTTGTGCCTAACGCGGTATCCTTTTCCCAAGTAGGAATCACTCGATAGGAGCCCACAATAAAAGGTTTATAAAATTCTTTATAAGCTTCCTCATATTCTTTAGTCTCGATCCATCTGGATTCCAAAAAGAAAGCTTCACCCGCATTTGCCTTTAGATAGATGAGAATTTTAGTTTCGTTCTCATTGTCTTCTTCCGCGAGATAGACACGGAACTTCGTATCGTCCGAAATGATTTCTTCATGTGGAGCACGCGGAACTTCTCGATCAAACAGGATCTCGTAATATCCCACAATTCCTATCTCATCTAAAAAAGTAGTAAAGTCCTCTGCGATCTCTTTAGGAATGCTTAAAATGATTTCTCTGTACTTCAAATCGTTTCTCAGGTCTCATCCAGAATTTCCGCATCAACCACAGTGTCACTTAGGTTTTCATCCTTTAGGACGAAAGCCCGAAAGTCTTTTACGATCCAAACCCAGATTCCCACAAAAAGAGCTGTGGAAAGCCAAGCGCCAAACCTAGACTGAGGAAGAACAAAAAAATTGAAAAGTCCGTGTTGAGATACCGCGAGTAAAAAAGCTAAAAACAATGCGAGTGGCCGATCCTTCGGTTCTTTTCGATTGGATTTTACGAACGCTAAAGCAAAACATAAATTGATGAGAAAATGAGCGTTCGAAGACCGAATTGTTCTTCCCACAAACATCGCGATTCTATCTTCTTCCTTTGCGGAAAAAATGTAATTTGCGTTTTCAATTCCCGCAAATCCAAGCGCGACAAATCCTCCGATGAGAACTATTTCTTTCCGAAACTGATACTTCTTCCAATCAAACGCCAAAAGTAATCCGGATAAAAGAATCAAAATTCCTTTGCAGAACTCTTCCATCATCCCCGCTTGGATAAACGCAATATGTGCAGTCTGAGTAAGAATATGCCCACTACGTTTGGGCGTTGCGATTTTCACCTCCGGCCAAAAAATCGGATGCAGTTTTAAAACGATTTCCGTAGATAAATAACCTAGAAAAAAAGCGAGAAAAATAAGCACAACCTTCCGTCTCGTAATCTTTCCCGGAAACAATAAGATCAAAAAAAATCCCCAAGGAAAAATGGAAAGAAATCCAAGAAGCGCTACTTCAAGGCTCATAACTCCTCCATATAACGCCCGTCATACATCGTAACGAGTTCTTTCTGAAGGGGGGTAGGCATCGCTTCTGGATCGATGCTTCCGTTCCAAAAAAGTTCCGTGACTCGAACATAACCCTTGGTTCCGGGAGGAGGCATAAGAGGAGAAAGACTTTCTATCAGCTCCAAAGTCATCTGATCCTGTTCAGGATACCCGGACGCTTCCACAAGATCCACGTCCACAACCTCTCCATCGGGAGTTACCGTATAAGCGACCACTGAAGAATAATTTCTCGGAGCCCTTCTCCAATATTCCATAAAAGATTCCGGACCTCTCATCTTTGCTGAGATATAATTCGAATATGTGGAAGGTAATTTCTTTCCTCGAACCTGCCTGACTTCTCCTTTGACCCTTCCTTCTTCCGCGGGTTTATCTTCGGGGATTTTCTCCCCTTCTTTTTGAGTCGGAGTTTCCGTTCCCGATACGGCCCCGCCGTTTAGACCTTCTACCTCATTCGGAAGATTAGGATCGATAAAAAAGAACTCCAAATTCTCCGGAGTAAAATGAGTTCTTTGTCTTTCCAATTCCTTTTGTTTATTCTTTCTCTGAAGAGTCACCGGTATTATCAAAACCAAAGACATTAGAATCAAATGGAGCAGAACACTATATGATAAATTACTAATAAATGTACTTCTCGGAGTTATATCATCCGGCTCTGAACGAAAGACCTTACCCAGTAGAAACTTGGAAATGAGTTGGATTCCTATCATTCCCCCGAGAAAAATCAAAATTGGAATTACACTCGAAGTAATCTTAAAGAAAGTTTGATCCCGAATCCCCGGTTTTAAACCCATCGACATGAGAAAACGAATTCCATCTGCGGGTTCGAGCCAGGAAAAGAACGAAGTCGAGAAAAATAGCAAAAGAAGAAGATATAAGAATAAAATCGAAAAACCTTTCCAGAGATTTCCGATATAAATATGACCCCATCCCGGAAAAATCCAGTCTCTGAGTTTCGAGTATTTCCGCTTCAGAAGTCCCCATTGTCCCCGAAAACCGGAATGACGTGCAACCCGGTTTTGTTTTTCAAAAAGTTTCCAAGGTCTTCTGAATAGAAAGAATTGTTTTCCTCTGCTTAAGAGAGTATCACCAGCAATCAAAACCGAAAAGAAATAGAGAAAACTATCCTCTAAGATTCCGAGTTGTCCGTATTCCAACCGATACGGATCTTGAAATACGAGTCTTGAAGTCAAATATCCCGCGACAAGAAGGACGAGAATTTTATAGTGAATTCTTTCTATCTTCTCTTCCGGAACAAAAACTTTGGAGTGAAATTTCGACTTACGTTTTCTTTGTATTTTGAGATAAACAGAATGAGCGATTAAAACCAGAAGTCCGATCAAAACATAGAATCCGATCAACCACTCTCCCAAATCTGAAACGAGAGTTCGGACGAAAGTTTCCACAATCGGAAAAAGAATCGCCGAAACTTCCAAAGGATAAAGAACGATCCAGCAGGCAATCTGAAAGAGTAAAGAACCAAAGGCAGAAGAACGAACTTCTCTACCTTTGGGAAAAGCGAAGAGTACACCGAGAGGGAAAAAAATTCCCAGTCCCAAAAAAGGGGAACTCCAGGATAAGAAATTGACTCCGAAGATGACTAGTTTCTTTTTCAGGCAAGGTCTCCTTGGACGTTGCAAAACAGATTTCTATCAACCATTGGACCCGAGCAAGGAGCACAGGCAAACAGAAATCCTTCGGAGAGAAGAATTAAAATACTTTATTCCGAAGTCCCGAACGAAATTCTGGACGCATGGAAAAAAAAGAAAGTCTCGATTCTTCATTGAAAGAAATCGTATCCGTCTGCAAACGCAGGGGGTTTGTCTATCCCGGTTCTGAAATTTACGGAGGACTTTCCAATACTTTCGACTATGGTCCTTACGGCGTAGAACTTCTCCAAAATCTGAAACAGCTCTGGTGGAAATTTTTTGTACATCTCCGAGAAGACGTGGTAGGTCTCGATTCCTCCATTCTTCTCAACCCGAAAGTTTGGGAGGCATCCGGCCACGTTTCCAACTTCACCGATCCTTTGATTGATTGTAAAAATTGTAAGACCCGAATCCGCGCGGATAAGTTTCTAGAGGATCAAAAAGGAGAAGGATTCGCGACTGGCCTCACTCTTGAAAAGATGAATCAAATCATCAAAGAAAATGACTTCTCCTGCCCGAACTGCGGACAAAAAGGAACATTTACCGAAGCCCGGGACTTCAATCTCATGTTCAAAACTTCTCACGGTGCGAGCGCGGAAGATTCCTTGGATATTTATCTCAGACCGGAAACCGCTCAAGGAATCTTTTTAAATTTTAAGAACGTAGTCTCCACCACCAGAAGAAAGATTCCGTTCGGAATCGCTCAGATCGGCAAATCTTTTCGGAACGAAATCATGGCCCGACAATTTGTTTTTAGAACGAGAGAATTCGAACAGATGGAAATGGAATTTTTTTGCGAACCGGGAACTCAGAAAGAATGGTTTTCTCACTGGGTGAATTATTGCATGAATTGGTTGACCGAACAGGTTGGGATCAAAAAAGAAAACCTAAGAATCAGAGAACACGAAAAGGAAGAATTATCTTTTTATAGTGAAGGCACTTCCGATATCGAATTCAAATATAATTTCGGCTGGGGAGAACTCTGGGGTATCGCTTCCAGAACCGACTACGATTTAAACCAACATCAAAAATTTTCCGGCGAAGATCTGAAATACCAAGATCAGGTTCAGAATAAAAAATATATTCCTTTTGTCGTTGAACCCGCGTTAGGTGTAAATAGACTTTTTCTCGCCGTCGTTACCGACGCTTACGAAGAAGAAAAACTTCCGGATGGGGAAATAAGAACCGTCCTTCGCTTTTCTCCCAAGATCGCCCCAGTTAAAGTGGCCGTTTTTCCTTTGATGAAAAAAGACGGATTGCCTGAAAAATCCAGAGAAATTTTCGCGGATCTTTCAAAACTCGGAAATATTGAATACGACGACAGCGGCGCAATCGGAAAACGCTATCGTAGACAAGACGAAATCGGAACTCCTTTTTGTATTACAGTAGATTATGATACTCTAAAGGATGATACAGTTACCGTTAGAGAAA
>NZ_CP024871.1:982500-1057500 GCF_000306675.2 Leptospira mayottensis 200901116 | reverse complement strand
ACAGAGAAACGCCTTCTCTTGTTAAGTTTCTAAACTATTTTGCGAGAAGGATTATAAAAAAATCAAATTACTTAACCAATGATTATCCTATTTCAATTCTATAATATCATAAGGCTGAAGGTCTACCGAAATTGGATTTGGAGTCAACAAGGTGTTCCCTCTCTCTGTATCAAACATTGTCACACCAGGCTGTTGAAATTGAGTATTTCCCACATATAAAATTTTATCCGACGCAAGAAGAATACTCGACAGACTCGCATCGTAACTTGAAGGGATGGTAAGAAGAGTGGAAATTTTTTCTCCCGTGCTTGGATTAAATACCTGCAACGTTTTAGTAAATCCGGAATCCAAAACAGAGACATAACCGACCGTATCCGATTTCACCTGTACAGAAAGGATATCTCCACCCGCAACCGACTCGGAATAAAGAAATCGAGAAACAAAGGAACGAGTCGATAAACGAAACGCACTCACTCCTCCGTCGATTCGGCTCTGAAATCCCATTTTAGCGGGAGTCGCAACCACAAGATGAGGTTCTCCAAAAAGATCCACGAGTTGTGGTTTACTCACAGGATTGGAACTTGGAAACGTATATACTCCGATTACCGCATCCGTCTCAATGCTGATCTCCAACAAAAGAGAAGTAGTGTTTGGGGGAAAATAACCGGAAGGATCGTTTCGATCCAGCCTCTGCACACATACAAAAAGAGAATCTCCTACTATTTTCAAACCGTTCATCTCGGGAATTCCATCAGGCACGGCCCCAAGTGAAACAGGTTCCGCATAACTTCCAAGATCGATCGAACCGGTAATCGTCATATATGTCGGGTCCACGATCAACAAGCGACTGGAACCGTACAGACTCACATAAGCCTTAGACGCACTTGCAAATTCCATATCCACCGGATTAACCTTCAATCCGAGCGAAAGTTCCGAGACCGTGATAAATCCGTAGCTCGGTTCGAGAACTTGTATGCTATCCCGATTGAGTCGATTCAACACATACACTCTTCCGATCCCAAAACGAGCAACCGCATCGGAGTGAATCGGGGTCAAACCCGGATAACTGTAAAGTAAAGAAGAATTAATTACTTTAAAACGACCGCCGCCGCCAAAATCCGTAGTTACGACTCCTATGTTACCGGGAGAGTTTTGAATCAGAAGGAGACTCAGAAAAGACGGCCTTTGAATATCTCGACAAGATACACTAAAAAAAAAGAATATTATAAAAATATTAATCTTTGATCTCATATCAAAATCTCACACTCAAAGTCGCATACCAACTTCTACCCGGAAGCGGATAACCAATCAGATCAGCAACTCTTCGATCCGTAAAATTCTTCACTTCAAAAGTAAGTAAAACTTCCTTAGAGGGAACGGATTCCTTTAAATCTCCCAAAGAATTTTTTACGGACTCTCCCGGTTCTGAATCAAGAACCCAAGTGAAAAAATAATTCCAGATTTGTCTCTCCGGGATATAGTTAATGTATTCATTTGTTCTATCTCGAAACACCGCGCCAATATATAACAATTCGATCCCGGTTTCCAATCTCTTTCCTTTCCAGGAAAGAGTGCTCGCAAACTCGTGTCTCGACCTCAAAGGAAGAATTTTTCCGTGCAGATACACGGAAGAGGAAGTGTTGATTGCATCCTGATAGGTATAGTTGAATAAAAATTTAATCCTATATTTCCAGTCTACCCTATGGGAGAACTCGACCCCTCTGATTCGTGCGGAATCCACGTTCTCCGGCCTAAGAGTAAATTGAGAATTCGGAAGAAACAAAATCATATCTTTGATATCCTTGGAAAAGTAAGAAACGCTCGTCTTCGTTTTCAAGTAAGAATGATTTGTTTTGAACACAAACCCGGCGTCTCCGTTACCGCTTCGTTCCGGCCTCAGATTCGGATTTGCAATGATACTCCCCTGTTCTCCGAACATTTCCAAAAAGGAAGGAATCCTATATTGTTTGGAAACGTTTGCTTGAAATTGAATATCCCAAGTTTCCTTTTCGAACAACTTCCATACAAAACCGAATTTAGGATTTGTAAATGTGGTTTTTTTCCGATCTCCCGCCAAGGGATCCTGTCTTCTATACCAAGGTTCCTCCGAAGGGAAACGATCCTTATAATGATCCCAAGTCACAGAAGGAACCAAAAGAACTTTTGCATTCCAAAGGCGAACTTCGTCTTCCAAACGAAAGGAAGAATACATTCTTTCTTTTAGAGGTTCCACTCTTTCGATAATATTGGAAGGAGTCAGCCTATTACGATCAAAGGATTCTTTTTCTAAAGAAGCAAACACTCTTAAGATCTGATAATAATCCGTTAGATATAACGTCGGCATAATTTGAACCCCCGCCTGTCGGATTTCCGCTCTGGAATTCGGGGTTCCTTTGGAGAATTCGGAGCCGGGATCGAAAAGATCGTCCTTGGCCGCGGTATAAAAGCTTCTAGACTCAAGACGAAAAGAATCCACGAATAAACCTTTCGTATCCGTGGCAAAAGAACCCGTGTATCGACCGTATTTTCTATGAACCCGATTCGTCTGATTCGATCCCGGCCCAGGAAGGCCGTGAATTCTATGATTGAAGTCGTTTAATAATTTTAATTCTGTTTTGCCGATTTGATACTTGAGCGTACCAAAAAGTGCCGCTCTTTCGAACGCCGAATTCCTTCTTCGATCAATAGTGTCGTCTAACGTGTTTAAAACTACGGTCCCGTGATCGTTTTTAAAAGAAAAGTTCTGATCCGATTTTTCGCCGAGCGCCAAAAAACTCGCTCCGATCCCGTTGTAAGTTCCGGTATGAGAAATGCTAGCCTTACCCGTGTTAAAGGAACCGCCCCCTAGATTGACTCTCGTTCTGGGTTTTCCGGAATCTTTTCTTGTAACGAGGTTGACTGAACCCCCGATCGCAGAACCGGAAAAGCCGATCGGATTTCCGGATCGATAGACTTCCACACTTTCTAAACTGTCGAAAGGAAGATCAGCAAGATTGACTTCCCCACCTTGGGAATTATTTAACGGAATTCCATCCAAATAGATCCTGGATTGATTTGGATTTGTGCCTCGGATGGAAAGTGTGGAATAAGAACCAAGCCCTCCAAAAGATCTGACCCTCAGCCCGGCCTCTCTTTCTAAAACCTCAGGCAAGGACGTATAACGCACGGACGTTTCATCCAGTTTGATCGCGGATTGAAATCCGCTCGGGTTGGAACGAAAGTTTTGGGAACCGGAATCGGGAACCTTTCCAATCACCTGAACAGTTTCCGTTTTTTGAGCAGTCGTGGAATTCAAATTATCCTGAGCGGCAATCCCGGAAACAAAAATAGAAAAAAATAGGATTATAGAATATTCTAAAATTAAAATGTAATTAAATAATCTCATTTCTTGCCCGATTAAAAACGCCGGGAAAGAAAAACCGGAAAATCCGAGCGGAAGAAGGCCTATTTTTCAAACCCGACTTTACTCCCGAAAGTCCCGTCAGTTTGTTCGGCTTGTTAGGTCTTCTGGCTCTCGCCGATTTCGTATCCTTCCCGCATTTAAGCAGTGGCATTTTTGCGAAATTTTGGTTGGCGATTACAGCTGCGGGTTCAGCTCCGGACTACAACCGGATTCCCTTCCTCTTTAGGAGGACAAACAAGTTTGTATTCCAAGATTTCTAAGCATAACCCGACGAGCAAGAGAATTCTGCTGCAAAAGAAGGAAAGATTAGTTCTGCAAGGCCTAAATCAATCGGTCATTTTACGGATAAAACTCGCTCTTGTTCAATTCCAGATTTGGCACTTCGAATAAGGAGCTTACGAATCCTTTTTTGAATTCGGAGTTTGAAACAGAATTGGAAACTATACGCTTGCTACTGCAATACGCAACAATCAAAGAATTCAGGAGAAAACTCGATCAGAGATTATAAACGTTATGCATGATAGATTCGCAATGGATAAGAGCCGCCGCCAAACGATCGATTTTTTCAAACGATAAAACTTTGAACGTGAAGATGTTTAACCTTCCACCGCAACTACAGTTCCCCTCTGCGTCGTAACAACTTCCCATCTATGTCGTATTCCAGCAGAAGATTCCGAATTCTTTCCTTCTCTTGAAGTGAAAAATTATTTCCTTTCAAAACCAAACGCCACAAGTTCTTCAGTTGTCCAATTTCTTTGGGAAGAGTTGTAAGTTGATTATTGCTTAAATCTAAACTTCTCAGCTTTTGAAGTTGTCCAATTTCTTTAGGAATAGTCGTAAGCTGATTCCCGCTTAAATTCAATTCTTCCAGCTCTGAAAGGTTTCCAACTTCATTAGGAAGAATTGTAATTTGATTTTCATTCAAATACAGCTTTTGCAGATTCTTGAATCGCCCAATCTCCATTGGAATAGTTGTAAGCTGATTATTATATAACTCTAAACTTCTTAAATTCTTAAGTTGTCCGATCTCATTCGGAAGAGTTGTAAGCTGATTATTATATAACTCTAAACTTCTTAGATTCTTAAGCTGTCCGATCTCATTCGGAAGAGTTGTAAGTCCGTTATATGCTAAATCTAAACTTTCCAGATTCTTAAGTTGTTCAATCTCTTTTGGAAGGGCTGCAAGTTGATTACTACTTAAACCTAACTTTTCCAAATTCTTAAGTTGTCCGATCTCGTTAGGAAGAATTGTCAATTTATTTCTATTTAAATCTAATTCTCTCAAATTTTGAAGTTGCCCGATTTGTCTCGGAAGAATTTTGATTCCTTGATCGTCCAAATTCAGAATACGAACATCCGAAGGATTTTGGAAAGCCTCTACCAAATTTGTGTATGTTTTCACTTCCGTCGTTTGTTCTTGCGTTTCTACTTCGTTGAAAAAAAAGATAAAAATCAAAAGGAGCATTTCGACTCTATGAAAACGAGTCGGTATTGTAAAAAAGCTCATGAGACGGATTTTCCAAATCAAATTTGATTGAATGAACAAGGAAAGAACGAGTATCGTTTCAGCGCAATTTTTTTCAATGAGAAAAGTAATTTTGCAATACTTTAAGAGGCCGGTACAGATCTTCGGCCATGAGAAGCCGGCATGACAGTGGATGTCCGTATTCTTCGAATTTTATGGATTGGGGTACTCGTATATTTTATGCTTGTTTTTTATCAACGAGCGAGGGTGTCGTGTCGATTGTGTAAATGACTTGTGAATAACCAAAAAGTAACAAGGATAAACCCAATATGAGCAACCCCAAAAATCGAGCTGAAGAGCTACTCGATGAATTAATCAAAGATAAGAGTCCTGAAGATCTACTGGGAAATGAAGGCCTCTTAAAGCAACTAACGAAGTCGTTGATAGAGCGAGCGATGCAAGGTGAGATGACGCATCACCTTGGATATGAGAAGAATTCCTCGTTGGGCAATAACTCAGGCAATTCTCGAAATGGAAAAAGTAACAAAAAGCTCAAAGGAGATTTTGGTTCTATCGATTTGGAAGTACCTCGAGATAGGAATGGAAGCTTTGAACCTCAGATAATCCAGAAAGGACAGACACGTTTTACCGGCTTTGATGACAAAATCATTTCGATGTATTCACGCGGAATGACCACACGAGAAATTACCCAACATCTCCAAGAAATCTATCAAGTGGAAGTCTCAGCGGATCTGATCTCAGAAGTCACCGATTCGGTACTGGAAACGGTGATCGAGTGGCAGAATCGCCCCTTGGATAAAGTATATCCAATTCTCATCATGGACGCGTTAGTCGTAAAGGTGAGAGACGGCCACCACGTTCAAAACAAATCCTTCTATTTGGCTTTAGGAATCAATCTACAGGGCACAAAAGAGATACTTGGGATTTGGGTGGAGCGCACCGAAGGAGCGAAGTTCTGGCTTCAGATCTTAACAGATTTAAAGAATCGCGGAGTTGAAGATATCTTAATTGCTTGTGTCGACGGGTTAAAGGGATTTCCGGATACGATCATATCAGTTTTTCCTAATGCACAAGTTCAACTTTGTATCGTTCATATGGTAAGGAATTCTTTGAAATGGGTTTCTTACAAACAGAAGAAAGAGTTGATGATTGATTTAAAGGCTATCTACAAATCTCCGTCGGCAGAGATTGCTAAGAAAAGCCTTGATGATTTTTCAACCAAATGGGACAGTCAATATCCGATGATCAGCAAGTCCTGGAGAAACAATTGGGAATCGGTGATTCCTTTTTTGGCTTATCCACCTAATATTCGTAAGGCGATTTACACCACAAACGCTATCGAATCTATGAATATGGGTTTAAGAAAAATTATCAAGAATCGGGGTTCGTTTCCTACCGATGAAGCGGCTATCAAGCTTCTTTATTTAGCTTTGAATAATATGTCTAAAAAATGGACCATGCCTATTCAAGATTGGGGAAAAGCAATGAATCAATTTTCGATTATTTTCGGCGATCGGTTGAAGTTCGATTCGTTTTAAGATATGTCATTTACACAGGAACGCTGACACCCTCCAACGAGCATGAATTTCGTATCTCCTTGCACCTCTTTGGAGTTTTGATAGATGAATCCTTCTCTTTCACATTTTATTATCTTTACGTTAATCCTCACAACCTTTTCTTTTACAATACACGCCTTACATATCCCCCACTTACCTCAAGTGCTCCCGCCGCTTACGATATACACCCAAATCGAACTCTGGGTTTGTTTCTCCGGTCTCGCCGCGACAGTATTTCATAACAAATTGCCGGAAGTGTTTCGATACGCCATTCAACCCGTTCTCGTTGCCGGGGCAATTCTCTGCGTTGCGTTCGTGATCTCACTTGTTCCGGCTATGTTGCTCGGCTTGTTCTTCGGCTTGTTGCTTTTCGGACCTCTTGCAGGACTTCTTGTACTATTGATTTACAGTCCTGTTTTCGCTCTGATTGCATTCGTGCGTTCAGCGCGTAAGATCCACAATAGTGTAACGGAAAAACGAATTTCGACTTGGCTCATCGGAGGAACCATCACGATCATTCTGTCGTATTCCATACTCTATAAGATCCAATGGGATCGCGCGCAAGAGTTTGTTTACGAAGAGGATCTGATATGGCGCCCCCATCCGGAGCTGTAAATATTTTTTCGCATTTTTTTTTAATCACCCAATAATTTAACTCGTTAGAGAAAAGCATTCGCGACGATTGATCAGACTGATATTCGCGGGTTGGATACCGCAGGATAATCTATACATCGGGAGCTGTTCTTAGTCTTAAAACGAAGGTCAAATTTGAAATTCAAATTTGCTTCAACACTGAGCCAACAAGTATTCCTCCTTTATCGTACATCTTCTCTAACGAATTCAATTATTGGATGAAACATTACTCTAACTCTATGCAACCAGATTCATCGCTGCCCAAAGAAATCCGGATAACTCTCTTGAAACTGCCGTTATCATTACCTGAGGAGTTTTTCCTCTTTGCTGTAGATTACGAAACTTCTTGTGTAATCTGAGAGATGCTTTTTCCGCCAAAGCAACAACTAACGCAGGTTGTCCCGATCTACGTGCGGTTACAATCTTACTTCCCGTTCCAGGGAAACGATGTTGCCAAGCTGCTTCTGTCAATATTCTTCGAAGTCTGGGACTTCCAGTTTTTGTTATCCCTGTTTGTTTTCTTTTGGAACCGCTGGAATATTCTCCCGGAACAAGTCCTAAAAAACTCATGAACGAACCGGCTGTTTTGAATCGTTTGAAGTCACAAACCTCACAAAGTAAAAACATTGCGGTTAGATAATCCACTCCTCGGAAACATCTTAATATTCCTACTTTCTCTCGATACGGTTCACTTTCCGCTATCTCTTGTATCCTCTTATCCATCGCTTTTAAATTCTCTTCTTGAACTCTTACCCGACTATAATAGTCGTTAAATGTCTCTTGAAGGATCTCGTTGTTAAACTGTAGATTGTTCAACCATTTGTTATGACTGACTGTCCAATACTTTGTTGCTGAGTAAGTTATACCCTTTCTTAATAAGAATTTCATTAACCTTTGACGATTCCTTCCTAAATCCAAACGAAGGCTGTCACGGGATCTCAAATAATCTCTTACCGCTTCGTCCTCTTCACTCGGTACATGAATCGATTCTAATTCTCCACTTCGTAATAATTTTGCTAACTTGATCGCGTCTCTCTTATCCGTTTTGATCTTATCCGAACTTTGTCTTGGTATCTTTCCTGGCGCTACAAGGATACAGTTCACTCCCAAAGACTTTAGATTTCTGTAAAGTGGATAACCGGTTACTCCCGCCTCGTAACAACTATGTATCTCGTTCCATTCTGATTTTAGTTTATTGACGAACTTTTTGATCTGAACCTCATTATGTTTTATCTGCTGTTCTTTTACTATTTCCTTTGTATTGCTCGTTAAACACGCAATTCTAATCGTTTCTTTGTGGACATCCATTCCTACATATACTTTTCTTTTCATTACGTTCCTTCTGTTGGTTTTCTTGTTTTGTGGTAAATGCTTGCATCTAACCCACGCTTTTCAAGCCCAGAAGGGGCGCCATTTTGTCTTAAAATACAAAAACTGGATGAACAAGAAGTTTCCGCCGGTCGAGGTCGTCTCAGTACCGACGATATACGATTTACTCAATACCAACGTAACGTGGAAACGTTTCGTTGGATGCGGAATGGTGAGAATCAATGCGAACGCGCCGGAATTTCGCAAGAAGTCTGTCCTTTTGTAAATTCCCTTTTGTCTGTAGAAGAATGTATTCAGGATCATGGATGTAATGAGGGTTCTATTTTTTGATTAGCTGACTGAATCGAAGACTGATTTTAAGTTTGTTTGCGTGCAACTTTTCCGAATCTAAAATTCGTGAATATAAGCAATTCGGAATACTATTTTTTGAAGACCCGGAGTTCCGTTAATGGATTAGTAATATTATTAATAAAGATGATGTTACAAAAGCGAATATTTGAACTGGTAAGTAAAATGAGAAATATTGATGGTGATCTTCTAGATAAACTTCAAACCAAATAAGAAAAATCGTCCAAATAGAAAGAAATATGCAAATTACAGAAATAGTTAAGAATAATTTTCTAATAAATTTATGTAAATGGTTTTGCTTTATATTTACCAACGAATGGCTTTTCACCTTTTTTTCTAATATGAGATCGAATGTTTCTTCTTTTAATTGATGCTTCTATATCTTTGAAGTCATAACCTTTATCTAAACAAAGGTGTTTTGGTTTTTTTTCCGGAAAATATTAGGATTGAATTCAACACATCTTTTACACCGTGTTTGTCATGAACGTTCGCTCCTGTCAACGTAATTGCCATTCCATTTCCATCCGTAAGAATATGCCGCTTAACCCCTAATTTGCGCGGTCTGTAGTTTTTACCGGTTAACTCCCCTTTGGGAGCTTTAACAATTGCGGAATCCATCGAGGCCCAATCCCATGCTATATTATTATTAATATCATAATATTTTAAAATAGTTTTATAATAACCCGTCCAGAACCTTGCAGCTTGATCTTTCTGATAAAGCGAAAAACTCAAGCCGTCTCGCTTCTATTGTCGCTCGACGGGTTTTAAGACGGGTCTGAATAAAAAACGAGCTCCAAGCTTTTAGTTCGACTTTCTATAAAACGGAAATTAAACTTCCGCCAAGTTCTCCAAACAAAGTCCTGATTTTTAAAACGAACTTTGAACCAGACGAATTTCCTTTTCTATCTGATAGTCGACCGATCTGTAACCCAACGGATCGTAAAGGAGATAAAAATTATAGTTAGATAACGAAGACCGATTTGAATAAAATAATCCCCTGCGTTCATCTTAGACATTGGAAGTAAAATTAAGAAATCCAATCCCCAATTGATTGTTAGCCAGATAAATCCAGTGCTTAGAAAAATCGAAAATTTCTTACCGGAGATTTTCAATGCAAGAGAGGCCAATAAAACACAACCCGTGAAATTTCCTACAAGAAGCATCACTGTTTTGAATAAAAATAAATCGGTCTGTAACTTTCCGTCCCTCGAGTAAAACGGAATCGCGACTCAACCAATACCAAAAAGCCGTAGCTTAAAATTCGTATTAGATACTGTTTCATAAAAAACTCCGATGATAAAATACGTGTTTATCTCAAAATTCTGATTCGATCCGCGAAAAAAAGCGACAAACCAAAGTTTTGGAACAAGCTCCTGGTAAAATTTTAAGGCAGTTTACAAATCGGTGATAAGTTTGCAATCTCCTATTCCGATCGTTATGTTTTCGATAAAGAAAGCGAAAAGTAAAGGTTCGGAAATCATATACCCATTTTTCGTAGAAATCATATCTTGTCCGAATTGAGAAATTCAACATGCAAGCAATGACTTTAAAAAAGTATTAAATACGAATGAGTTCGTCCAGAGTATAATTCGGAAAGACAACTGCTATGATGATGCTCCCGGGACACGATTCATGAGAACGAGTTCGCTGAAATCGTTCTTTAAAACTTTGAAAGTAAAGGAGGTTTATAGAAGGAAACTCAATACAATTCCTATGTTTCTTGTATCAAGCCTTTCCGCAATTTTTATTACATTTTTTCAAGTATTCCGACAAGAACGAGGCTTTTTACTTGCAAAAAGTATAATTTTTCTGATAGAGAAAAATCTCACGAGTCTTCCCACTACCTCGTTTTGTTGCGACCCTTAGGGAGCAATGGGGCTTTCGTTTCTCCCTCCACCCAAAGAAACGAAAGTGTGTCACTCCCTACAAGTCGCTCTGAAAAACTCAATGCAGAGCTTTCCTATGGATCGCGTTGATTTAAAAACTCCGTTATTAAGCCACTCACAACGCTACGCTGTTCGTTGCATGAAACGCTCTCTATGGATCGCGTTGATTTAAAAACTCCGTTATTAAGCCACTCACAACGCTACGCTGTTCGTTGCATGAAACGCTCTCTATGGATCGCGTTGATTTAAAACTCCGTTATTAAGCCACTCACAACGCTACGCTGTTCGTTGCATGAACGCTCTCTATGGATCGCGTTGATTTAAAACTCCGTTATTAAGCCACTCACAACGCTACGCTGTTCGTTGCATGAAACGCTCTCTATGGATCGCGTTAATTTAAAACTCCGTTATTAAGCCACTCACAACGCTACGCTGTTCGTTGCATGAAACGCTCTCTATGGATCGCGTTAATTTAAAACTCCGTTATTAAGCCACTCACAACGCTACGCTGTTCGTTGCATGAAACGCTCTCTATGGATCGCGTTTCAGGGTAAAATTGCTCCGTCGTCCGTTATCTTCGGTCCCTTGCCTGGAAAATCTTCCTTCGTTAATTTTTTCATCAGATGAATCGTTTTCATTTCCGGATCATATTCCGGAACCGAAGTCGAATCGAGCTGTAGAGGAATAATCTTACCCTTTACGAACTTGCCTTGAAAATCCACTTCCGCTTCTAATACGAGAGAATAACCGACAATTCCCTTGGAAGAAAGAGCTCTATAACCCATAAAGTTACCGAGAGAATAAGCGATCAACCTTCCCTTATACAATTCCATCGCACGCACCAAATGAGGACCATGACCAATCACCAAATCCGCACCCGCATCAATCAGAGAATGACTAAACTCGACTAAGTTTCCTCTGTATTCTCCGTAAAAACGTTCCATCTGATTTTTAACGTGAAGGGCCGGACCACCTTCCGCTCCACCGTGAAATGAAATAAAAACGAGTTGAGCCTTTTTCTTCGCTTCTTTTACCAGAGTAACACCCGCTCCGATTTCGTTCACGTTATTATGCGACTTCAGATGAGAAAAACCGATCCAAGCCACGGAAATACCTTTCACGTTCATATACGTAATCATTCCCTTTTTACCGGTATAACGAATTCCGACATCAGAAAGATTTTTCTGAGTGTCTTCGAAACCCTGCTCGTGAAAATCCAAAGAATGATTATTAGCAATACTTAAAATATCAAATCCAACCTCCTTTAAAACCTTCGCGTAAGAAGGAGGCGTCCTGAACGCGAAAATCATTTTTCTGGAAGTATCCTTGGAAGTGTTCGGATAATTGGTCAGAGTACTTTCAAAATTTCCGAAAAGAACATCCGCACCCTTGAGATAACTCTCCACTTTTCCGAACAAAAACGATCTCGGATCCTGAATTTTCAAAGGTTGTGGAAAATTTGTTCCCGGGACCATATCTCCCACCGCTTTGATTTTAATTGTGGCATCAACCTCTGCAGGAAGTTCAAACGAAAAAAGAAAGAAAACGAACAGAATGGAAAGAATTACACTTTGTTTCATGTCCTTTCATGAGTTTCAAGGGAAAGCTACTCGTAAAGTAGAATTTCTATCAAAGGAATTCCGATTCGGTCCGATAGACTAGTAGAATGGAAAAAATCCCCTGCAATACCTGCGGCTCTTCCAAATTCAAACCCCTCTTTTCCAAATCCAATCATAAGAACGAACTTTTTCATATCGTGCAGTGTAAATATTGCTCTCTCGTGCAAGTCAACCCTCAACCTTCTCCGGAAGAAGTAGCCTCCTATTATTCGGAAGAATATTTTTTAAAACGAAGCGACCGAGGTTATGACAACTATTTTTCGAACACGATCAGAAACGAGATCTCTAGAGTATTTGAACTCAACTTGAAAGATCTGGATTTTCAGATTTGGGAAAATACCTTACTATCTGAAAAACGTTGTCTTGATGTCGGTTGTGCGGCTGGCTATTTTGTAGACTACATGCAAAGGAGAGGATGGGATTCCCATGGCATGGACATTGCCGAAGCCCCCGTCAAATTTGCCCGCGAAAAATTAAAGCTCAAAGTAGAACAAACCGACTTTTTGAAATGGAAGCCGTCCAAAACGGAAAAGTTCGACCTAATCACACTCTGGGCTTCCATCGAACATCTTCACAAACCTAAAGAAACATTAGAAAAAATTTATACACACCTCAAACCCGGAGGAAGAATTATCCTCTCCACTTGTAGATGGGGAACTCTCGCAAAACTACAAGGCCCTTCTTGGAGGTATTTGAACGTTCCGGAACACCTTTATTATTATTCACTACCGGGAATCGTAAAACTCTGCAATTCTATCGGATTTCAAAAGAAAAAACACATCACATACGGAAGCGGACTTACAACAAAAAAAGAAGCTTCCTTATTTTACAAAACCCTAAAACACATCGCCGATCCCATGGTAAAGCTCTTAGACCAAGGCGATATGATGGCCCTATGTTTCGGAAAATAAGAACTTCCAAAATAGAAGTGGGATAAAAAAGAAATTTTTTCAGTACAAAATCTCGTCGAATTATTTCAGAAAAACCTAAAATACGACCTCTAATGTCCGATTCAAAAGAAAATCCTCATTTAAATCCGGGGAAAGTATACTATGACGACTACATTTTCAAGGTGGAGATTTTAAGTTTTTCTTGCCATTTTAGAGATGGTAAAGGAAAAGAGTGATCGCAATTTTTAGTTCCGGCAGTATTCGAAGAATCGTTAAGTTCAAATAGGTCAATTCCAATTGAATAAGCGGTTCTTAATACTAGACCGCGCTTGAGGTGTTTCCTTTGAAAAATACAATTGAAAAGAATATCGCCTACGGATTGATCGGGATTGTCGTATTGAACCTCATTATGATCGGATCCGCATATTACACATTGAAACAATCCTTGGAACTCAAAAGATGGGAAGTACATACCCGAGAAGTACTTTTGAGCATAGAAGAAACTTTTTCCGCTTTTAACGAAGCTCATGCCGTTTTAAGAGCTTATATTTTATATCTGGACCAAGAACAACTAAATGCTTATTTCAAAAACAAAAGCCTGGTTATAGAACGAATCGGAAAACTTCGAGAAAGCATGATTGATCATCCTTACCAACAACAAAGACTTTCTCTCGTTGAAACCTACTTGAACGAAAAGTTTTCCTACATGGACAAATTGGTTTTGATAAGAAAACACGCATCCATGCAGTATTACTTGGTGCTATTTCGTTCCGCACAGGGGAAAGACTTATCGGAAAAAATCAAATCCCTCATTCAGGACATAAAAACGGAGGAGCTTCGACTCCTAGACATTCGAAAAAACAATTCGAAAATGCATCTGACGATATCGGTCACTCTGCTTTTCTCCGGAATCACATTAAATCTTCTTTTCATTTTCCTTCAAAACTGGTCTATCTATAAGGAAAGTCAACGTCGTCAAAAAGCGGAAAACGTATTGGAAATATCCAATCAAAATCTCAAAACTTATTCGGAACGATTAGAAAGATCGAATAAAGACTTAGAAGCGTTTTCCTATTCCGTTTCACATGACCTTCGTTCTCCAATTCGTGGAATATTAGGATTTTCTAAAATTTTGCTGGAAGATTACGGAACCGAACTCGGGGAGGAAAGCCGTAGAATTGTCAACATCATCATTCAAAGCTCCGAGAACATGGGAGAACTCATAGACGATCTCCTGGAATATTCAAGATTGGGAAGAAAAGAACCTATATTCTCCATTGTGAATATGCAGGTTATAGTGGAAAAAATCCTGGAAGAAACGGCGAACTATTATCCGGATATAAAAATGGAAACCATTGTGGGAGATCTTCCTCCTACAAAAGGAGATCCTAGTCTCCTTAAACAACTTTTATTCAACTTGATTTCCAATGCCTTTAAATATTCCAAAAAGAAAGAAAATCCGAAAGTCGAAATCGGGTCGTATCAAAACAACGGAGAGACCGTATTCTTTGTAAAAGACAACGGCGCGGGATTCGATATGAAATACCAACATAAACTATTCAATATCTTTCAGAGGCTGCATCACGCAGACCAGTTCGAAGGAACCGGAGTCGGACTTGCCATCGTCAAAAGGGTGATCGAAAGACACAACGGTAAGGTTTGGGGCAATAGCAAATTGAACGAAGGCGCTTGTTTTTATTTTACCCTAGGAGTTGACGACAATCATGTATGATCTTCAGGACAAACCAATCTCGATCTTATACGCGGAAGACAACCCACAAGACTCCGAACTTACTCTCAGAAGCTTAAAAAGACACAATCTTACAAATCAAGTGAAACTCGTCAGAGACGGCGAAGAAGCCTTGGAATATTTATATGCGACTGGACGTTACGAGAATCGGGACAAAACACAATTGCCTTCTCTAATTCTTTTAGATTTGAAGATGCCCAAAGTGGACGGAATCGAAGTGCTTCGAAAAGTAAGAAGCGAGGAATTTACGAAAATGCTTCCCGTGGTTATCCTCACTTCTTCCGCAGAAGAAAAAGACATCGTGGAAAGTTATAGACTCGGAGTGAATAGTTACGTCGTAAAACCTCTCGACTTCGACAAGTTTAGCGAAGTAGCCAGTGAAATAGGATTCTATTGGATTTTAGTGAATCAAGGTATAGGGAAATGATTTTTCAGTCGGATTGTTTTCCGCAAAACAGTTAAGAACCTGTCTTAAAAACCTCAGAATATAGGAACCTTGACGAGAACTTAACAGTTATAAAATATACTCGAAAGCTCATAAACTACTAAAGAGACGTAATTTGTGGAAACTTCTATATTTTATTACAACTTACTGAATCATTGAAACTGATTTCTTTTAAGGTTTTTAAAACAGGCTCTAAAAATAAAAACCAATCTGTAACAATGAATGAAAAGCCAGTCAAGATATAAACCCATCTACGTTCTTTTTGCTTGTCATTCGTCAGAGGAACTTATCTATTGATCGGAATTAGGTCCTCTCAAACGATGAAATTCTATTTTTGGTTCTTTCTACTTTCCGTTCTACAGTGTGCCACCTATTCAACATCGAGTTATTCTCAATTTGAGCAGGAAAAACTCGTAAACCTAAGTAGCGTCTCTTCGAATCAACTCAGTCTCTTAACCGCACGCTATCTGAAAAGCAACGACCTCTACGACAAGTTCGAAAAATATCCCCTAGTGGTAATTTACGATCTGGACAATGATTTGATCACAAACAAGTCTAGAAATCTTGCCTACTATCTTTCCGAGCTCTGTTATCTCACGGGAAATTCTTTGGATATGGAAGACTCCCAATTCGCAAAAATGTATGCTTCCGCATTAGTCTATACGTACACGTATTTGTTCGATAAGAAAGCTTCTCCGGCACCAGACCCGTTCTCCGCAGAATTCAGATTCGCTTTATTCACTTACAATCGCTCTCTAGCACAACTGGTACGTTACGCAAAAAAAAATCGAAAGTTGGCCGCAGTTACGGACTTAAATCTTCCTTTGATTCGAGGAACCTTACAGATGTCGAGCGCGGAAGTGGAAACAGCTTGGAGTCCTCAAAATTTTCTGCAAATCGAAGTCACTTACGACTATCATGTCAAAGGTTTTTCCAATCATATCAGCAAGTACGGAATCGGAACTCCGGTGATTCTCAATCGTAATTTTCCGGAAAAAGAATCCCAAGAAAAAATCAAATACGAATTCATCAACGGAGTTGGACAAGCTTATCCCGCAACCGCATTCGTAAGCTTGGAGGAATCGTATTTAGGAAACAGGGATCTTATGAACTTACGCGCTAAAATTCATGTCTATGATCCCGTTTTCCGAGATCAAATCACGTTAGACGGAATAAACCTACCCATGGAAAGCGATACGACCACTCCCCTCGCTTATATGCTAACGATTGCACAACAAAAAGACAATTTACTAGCAATCTTTGACGGAGAAACGGGTATGTCCAGAAAGGGACTCTATCTCGTTTATCCCTATCATAAGGATAAAATTCCGGTTGTGTTTCTTCATGGTTTGGCGTCTTCGCCTTTTATTTGGTTTCCGATGATAAACGAACTTCTTTCCGATCCGGAAATTAAAGCGAAATACCAATTCTGGGTATATTGGTATCCCACAGTAAATCCGATCCTTCTTTCCGCAGCGGACTTTAGAGATACTTTATATGATCTGAGAAAGATCTATGACCCGAACAAAGAACACAAAAGTTTCGATCAAACCGTTTTAGTCGGCCACAGTATGGGCGGATTGATCGTAAAATTAGCTGTGACACACAGTAACAAAGAACAATGGATGGATGCAGCCAAAATTCCCTATTCCGTGTTCGACACGATAAACGAAGAAACCAAAAAAGAAATCAGCAGACTGGTCGACTTCGATCCGGTACCTTTCGTAAAAAGAGCTGTCTTCATAGCCACTCCACACAAAGGATCGAATTTAGCGGAAGGAATTTTAGGTTCGATCGCAAGATTTCTTTTTATCATTCCGAAAGAAGTAATCAAAAAATTCGAAGAAGGTTACAAATTTCTAAACCCTAACTACAAAAAAGGAGATATAGTTCCAAGAGTGTACGGAGTCGACGGACTTGCACCCAAAAGCCTTTTTATGAAAGTAACGAGAGACTATAAACCGCAAGTGAAGTTCCATTCGATTATCGGGAATTCTAAACTTGTCGACTTAGATTGGATCAGCGATACAGTTGTTCCGTATGAAAGCTCCCATCTGGAAAACTCAGAATCGGAAACGCTGATTCAGTCCGAACACTCGGTGCAGAATCATCCTCCTACTTTTTTAGAAGTGAAAAGAATTTTAAAAGAACACACCCCATAAAACGATGTTTGGCTTGTAAAATTGATACCTTGTTTTGAGGTACATTTCGGATACTATTGAACCGTAAAACTCCAAAAACTCGGGCAACGTCGAAATCGTACAAAAAGGCAACATCTTTCAGTTATTAAAAAAAATCGTTCCAATTTCATCGCACACTCACAAAATATATTTTCAGGCGAGACATATACAAACAAAGTTTTAACCCAAAAAAGCCGACCAATTTTAGTACATTCTATTTTAAGAATATTATTTTTTTCTTAATTCTTCGGCCTTATCGATGCTCCTCTGTCGGTTTTCGAGCATCGCTTTTTCTACTTTCAGCCGAGCCTCTTCAAAACCTTTTTCATCCAAATCTCTAGGGATATAAATCGACTCTCCGTACGAAACCACGAAAGTAGTAAACGGTTTCGGAATTCTATGTTTATCCCAGGCTCTTTCGGCAACCCATTGACGTGTACATTCATAATGAAAAGGAACGATAGGGACTTGAGAAATCTGAGCAGAAGCGATCAAACCGGGTTGTACGACTAATGCCGGACCTCTAGGACCATCGGGCGTCATCGCCGCAGGAAGATTTTTTTTAAGATGAGTAATCAATGCTTTGAGGGCCTTGGAGCCTCCCTTAGAAGAACTTCCTCGAACGCTGCAATTACCGAATCGATGAACAACCTGATTGATAAAATCCCCATCTTTGGATTCGGAAATGAGAACGGCCATTCCTAAGTTTCGGTTGAGATAAGGAGAATATAAAACATTCGTATGCCAAACTGAAAGGATATAAGGTTTTTTTTCCCTACGAATTTTCTCAAAACTTTCGTTTCCGATATTGATTCTTCGAGAAGTAAACCCAACCAGCTTCTGTAGATTAACTACAAGAAACGGAATGAACCAAATTAAAAACTTTCTTTTAAAAGACTGCTTTTCGTTTTTATGAATGATAGAACGTTCTTCCATGTAAGCACGAGATTTTTCCGAATTTGGAAATTCATCATCTCTTTTTTTGGGTTATAATCCACCTCAATTTAGGAAAGAAATTCCTGCGTTTTATACAAAGAAAAAAATTCTTTCTCCCTAGAAAATAAAATCAATATACTTGCAAAAAAGATTCCCATTCCCCGATCCAATACGAAATAAAAGACGTCGTTGATGACATAACCTGCGTCTAAAAAAATTATGAAAAAAATTTTAGACCGAGAATAAGATACGAATTTCTCTTTCGATCCCAAATTATCCAGAACCATTTTTTTATAGCAAAAAATAAAGGAATATACCAAGAGATCGGTAAAAGGGAAATCGTGATTTTCAAAATAATTCCACTACATCCCAGATAGATTTCCATTTGGACCTGTAAAAAACACAAAAACGCCACCAAACAAAACCAAATCGATTAACAGAGAAAAATAAATAATCTTCAGGTTTTTTCAATGTGTCCGGAAAAACGGCTCCATTTTATTATCTGTCAAGTTTTCACAAAAAAATCCCCGGAAAAGCTTTCATCGAATCGAATACAAGATAGAAATTAAATTCGAATTTTAAATTCAGATTTTTCTATTTTTATTTCGAACACTCCACCCTAAGAAAATCGGAAATATAAAATTTAAAGAATTCAAAAATTCTGTGGACTTTAAGTAAGAACTTTTGTACAGAGTTTGAAACAAAAATAGGTCTTAAACAATGGAATCCAATTTACTGACAAAGATATTTCTTCCAGTCGCGTTAGGTATCATCATGTTCGGAATGGGAATGACACTCACCATAGCCGACTTCAAACGAATTTTCGTCCTTCCCAAAGCAGTGCTCACGGGGTTAACACTGCAACTTCTGCTTTTGCCGATCACGGGATGGCTGATCGCAAGCGTCTCCGGACTTTCGGGAGAACTTTCCGTAGGCCTGATTCTTTTAGCGATCTGTCCGGGGGGAGCGACTTCCAACCTTATCACTCACCTTGCAAAAGGAGACGTTGCCCTTTCTATAACGTTAACCGCGATAACAAGTTGTATCACCGTTCTTTCAATTCCGTTCCTTTTAAATATGTCCATGCACCATTTTCTCGGAGCTGGACAAATGATCGAACTCAACATTCCTCAGACGATTCTCCAAATCTTTCTGATCACTGTATTACCGGTGTCAATCGGAATGATTCTCAACGCGAAAAAACCAGACTTTTCCCGAAAGTTCGAAAAAACGATAAAAGTTCTTTCCGGAATTTTTCTGATCCTAATCATCACAGGTGCCATTGTTCGCGAAAGACAGAACATCGTACCATTTTTCATCCAGGTGGGTCCCGCTTCCTTGGCCCTCAATCTAATTACGATGATATTGGGTTATATGGGAGCGACTCTGATGAAGGTTACACATTCCCAAAGAACTTCCATTACGATCGAAGTGGGAATTCAGAACGGAACCTTGGGAATTGCAATCGCAAGTACAATCCTAAACAATCCGGCAATGGCGATTCCGTCTGCAATTTACAGCTTGATTATGTTTGCCACGGGGGGCCTCTTTTCGATCTGGATGCATAGAAATCAAAGTTAAGAGAAAATGATCATAGATCAAAAATCCGGAAAGATATCCGTCAAAGTCGCGCGTTTTAGTCTTTCTTTGTAATTCAAATTCATCGTACAACGACCGGATCCCGCAGAAACGCGATTCGGAAGGGAATCGATTTTAGTAACGAAGAAACTCTTATATTCCGCATGACGTAAAAGTTTCCGACTAAGAATCAACAGAACTTGATCCTGAAAATAAAAAAGAATTAGAATATTATAAAATAACTTTATATAAGAGATGTCAAAAATTAAAACATCCGAGCCGGGCGGGATAATGATCATAGATCTGATTTTTTAACAGATCTACCCGACCGATGCGATCAATTTCTTGCAGCTGCCGGAGGAAAATTAAACGACACGGCTTTCGAACTCGTTGGAATCGCTTTTGTATTTTTCGAAATCCAGATTTTCGGGGCCGTGGAAATAAAAACCGGAACGAGAGGGTTCATTTTAGGTCGAACCAGAACGATTCCTCATAGGTTACCAAAAAAACTTTCATTCACGAAGGATATCATCTTTTAGGATGCAAACCTTCCTTCTTTCTGAGTAATTGTTATGTCCAAATTCAAAAAGTCAAAGAATGGAAACGAAAAAATCGAAAACCTCTTTCCTTCCGTTGATGAAAAAATCTTTTTAAAAAACCCTTGGGAATAAGAGATGGATTTATGGAATCCAAATGGAAACCTTTTTGGGGAATCTCTCTTGTATTAACGGGAGCCGTTTTCTTTTCCGCAAAGGCGATCCTTGTCAAATTGGTCTATCGATACAATATCGATTCGACTACGGCGCTCGCATTCAGAATGTTGTTTGCAATCCCATTTTTCGCTTGGATCGCCTACCGCTCCGGAAATACAAACAAGAACTTTGTAAATCTCACAAAAAAAGATTGGGGCTTAATTTTAATTCTTAGCTTTTTAGGTTACTACCTCGCGAGTCTATTCGACTTTATAGGTTTGGAATATATCTCAGCGGGTTTGGAAAGAATTACCTTATTTGTATATCCTACGATCGTACTCATTATCGGTTCTATACTTTTCAAAAGGAAAATTAAAAAAGCGGAAATATTTGCAATTCTTCTCACATATTCCGGAATCGTCGTCGCATTTATAGGAGACATTCAGGCCGAAGGACCAAATACAACGAAAGGTGTGCTATTTGTACTCGGGTCGGCGATCGCTTACGCTTTATACCTCGTAGGAAGCGAATCTTTGATTCCGAAACTTGGTTCGGTTCGATTCACTTCATATCTAATGCTTTTATCCGGTTCGATCGTCATAATTCACTTTCTTATCACTCGCCATCCGGCTTCCCTGATCCAGCCCACTAACGTATATTTATACGGACTGGCTCTCGGAGTTTTAACGACCGTAATTCCGGCTTATTTTACCACGGAAGGAATTCGAATGATCGGTTCTGGAAAAGCGGCAATTGTGGGTTCAGTGGGTCCGATGTCTACAATTTTACTTGCCTGGATATTTCTCGGAGAACCAATCACTTTCCCCGGACTTGCAGGAACCATCCTCGTTTTAACGGGAGCTCTTTGGATCGGTGGAAAAAAAACGGAACCAAAAACCGAAGGTAAGTCTTAAAAAACAAAGAAAACGTATATTGGAAAAACTTATATTTTACGAAAGTAACCTATTTGCGCGCAAGGATTACCAAATTGTTTTTAAACCTTGCGACTTATATTTTTTCATTGACGAACAAGCGAGAAATCGAAGTTAGGCGGTCGTTCCAAGCAAACCTTCCTTTAAACATTACAACTCAATGAAACAAAATAAGTTACCCGTTTAAATACCCAAAACAAAAGCGCAGCACAATGTCGCCTAACGCTAAGTCCATAAATATCACATCGTTCCAAAATCCTGATTCCTTGGCTTAAAGATTCAAGAGTACGATCAAAGCAGGTTGTGATCCTTCATAGAACTATAAAGAGTTTGAATCGTCACTTTTAAAATCGCTGCCATCGGAACCGCGATGAGCATTCCCACAAGACCAAGCGCAGCCCCTCCTACGGTAACCGCACCTACAATTACAATCGGATGAAGAGACATCGAACCCGAAATTACAATCGGCTGTACTAGGAAGTTATCAATAATCTGCGCGATTGATACCACGATCAAAATAGAAATCATAAGTCCCGTCGTTTCGGTTCCGCCGATGACGAGAGCAAAAAACAAAGGTGGAATCGCCCCCATAACCGGACCTAGATAAGGAACCGAATTGGCGATTCCCAAAAAGAGACCGAAAATGTAAAAGTAAGGCAATCCGATGATATAGAATCCCAAGCTGGAAACCGCACAGATGATCACACTTTGAATCATTAGACTTTTAAGATAATTCGTAAGCTGTTCGTTGATCTTATACGTGATCATGAGAGCCATTTCAAAATAACGATTTGGTATCAGGGAGATCAGACTTTTATAAATTCCATTTCCGTTTAGTAAAAATAAAAACGCAAACAAAGGAGTGATGAGCAGATAACCGATCAAAGTCGGAATATAAGATACGAACCCTTTCACTTGTTCGTGCATCAGCTCCGCGATTTTCTTAATCAGTTCGTCAGGACGAATCGTTTCGTTCCAAGAAGCGGGAAATTCATTGAACTGAAGGTTGACGGTTACGGTCAAATATTTGAACTTTGCATCGTCCAGATCCTGTTTCCAGTTTTTCAAAAGCGGATTTAACGTGGACGCAATCGGAGAAGCAACCGAGTTGATAAATAGATAAATTGGAATGCTAGTGAACAACATCAAAATTGCAATGGAAAGAATTCTAGGCACGCCTAAACTTTCCAGATCGTTAATCATTCCATTAAACGTATAGAAGATCAAAAGAGCCAACACGATCGGAACTGCGAGTAATTGAAGTCCCCAAAGAGAAACGACGACTGTAAAGGCAACGATGAGAAAAAAACTCGTCCGAATGAAATATCCGGAAAACTCCCCGATTTCCGGATCACGCATTCTTTTGTTTTCCTTTGAAGTAGGCTTTTTCTAAAAGTCCATTGGTCCTATGCAATCTTTCCACGATCACCGTAGAAAGACTCATGAGAATTTCAATGCCGATCCTCGGTTTTGTTTCTATGATTTCTTTGAGATCGGGTTGAAAAAATCCAAGCAACGTGGTTGGTTCAAGAGTGATCGCGCTAGCAGTTCTTCTTTCTTCCGTAAAAAGGGAAAGTTCTCCGAAGAACGAATGCCGATCAAGATGAGCGAGATCAAGTTCGATTCCATCCCTAACGGAACGAATTACGACCGAACCTTCATAGACCAGATAAAATCCTGCCCCGACATCTCCCTGACGAAAGACCATTTCGCTTTCCTGATACTCTCGAACGTGTACCATCCTCGCGATCTCAATTAAGGTTCTTTTTTTCATTTTCCCAAAAACGGAAGTTTCCCTAAGAAACTGAATGATCGCCTTGTTATTCGCTTCCTTACGAATGAATAATTTTCTCCAGATGGGTAGATCAAGAGCTTTCAAGAAATTATTTCTCCTCTTCGAGTTTCATCGTAAAGATCAGAATCGTAAGCCCGATCGTCACGCAGGAATCCGCCACATTGAACGCAGGCCATCTTGAAAAAAGAAGAAAATCAGGCCAATCAAAATCCAAGAAATCGACGACTCCGATGTATTCTCCCACGTTCGGTTGAAACCCAAAACGAAATCCCGTGCCCGGAATTTTTACGAAGAACTTATCCAGAAAATTTCCAAAAGCACCGGCCATTACGAGATTCCACCCCCAAGGATTTCCAAGATCGTAATTTTTCCATCTGTATCCGATGAGAAACACAATTGCAATTCCGGTTGCAATCAAAGATGGGATCGCATTATCTTGAAACGCTCCGAATACGAAACCGGTATTGAAGGTAAGAGTCATTCTGAAAAAATTTCCAAGCACTTCCAGATAACGGTGCGGTTCAAAGTAGAGAATGACGAGAAACTTAGTCACAAGATCCAATACGATTCCGAGAAAGATAACGCCTATATAAAGAGGGCGATAGACGTCTAAAAACCGTTTTTCAAAATATTTCACGAGAGAGTTCCTTTCTTTTTAAGTTTGTTTTTCCAAAATGAATAAATAAGTATCAGCCCAAAAAATCCGGAGGTTCCAAAAAATCCCCAACTTTGAATTTCCATTCCTTTTTCGAAATAGTAATTTCCGAAATGAATTCCCGCAACCAGGAATCCGGAATATAAAAACTGATGTCCCAGAATGTACATCTTCCGAGTGTGCCGTTCCACCTCCCGGAGTTGGATTCCCTGCCTTCCCCGATTGATGTTCTGAAGTACTTTGTAAAATTCTCCCGGAATGGAAAGAGCATGACTTAAAAGATTCTTATCTTCGTTTAACAAAGAAAACTCCAGTCCGCCTTCTTTTCCGGTGGCGACAGCCCGGAATGGTTTTTCCCCGTAGTCCAAAACGGTTCTGTAAGGATCCAAAATCGCGGTAATCCCTACCAGTAAACCCAAAACACGTTCCAGGAAAATAAAATTTTCTGGAATCTGAATCATTCTAAAAATTTCCTTCAGACTAGAATTGATCTCCTTTAAGAAAAGTCGATCCTCCCTGGTATGAATCTGATCCAGAGAAAGATTTCGGAAATAATCCGTATCCGCGACGAATCTTCCCAACTTTTCCAAAGAGTAACGAACAACCTCTTCGAGTTTATCCCGATCCGCAGAAACGGATAACGCACCAATGTCGTTTAAGCCGGAAACAACTCCATAGTAATCTTTGGCAATCGCACAGAGAAAGATTTTTTTCAAAGCAAAAACCCTGATAACATTCATCTCCCCCACGGCTCCGAAATCAATGAAACAAAGTTTTTCATCTTTCGTGTAAATCAGATTTCCGGGATGCGGGTCCGCATGATAAAAACGATATTGAAAAATCATCAACACATAGGCACGAACAAGAAGTTCCACGGGCCTGGACTTAGCCTGACCTTTGAGAACGGGAATCGCCATTGTAATTTTGACCCCTTCTATAAATTCCGTAACCAAAACACTTTTACCTGAAAATGCACGGATAACTTTTGGAAATACGTAATCCGGTTCTTCGGCGAAAAGTTGTCTCATCCGATCATAAGAATCCGCTTCCAATTGAAGATCGGTCTCTCTGGTTATGAGATGGGTGATTTCGTCGTGAATTTTTTTGTACTCAAAACGAAGGAGATAACGATTGATTCTTTTCAAAAAAGAGCGGATATTCTTCAAATCGTCTGCAATCAAAGTTTCGATTCCAGGATATAAAACTTTTACGGCAACCTTTTGGCCTCCAATGGAAGCAACGTGAACCTGAGCCGTAGACGCACTCGCTTCTGGAACGCTTTGAATGTTCGGAAAAACTTTAGTGATTTCTTTCCCGAATTCCAAACGGAAACGTTCTTCGATTTCCGAAAAGGGATGAGGAGGAACTCTGTCCTGAAGATCTTGAAGAGATTCGGTAAACGAATCCGGAAAGATATGGGAAAGATTTCCGAGATACTGACCGAGCTTGATATAAACTCCTCCCATGGATAAGAAGAAATTACGGCAATCTTCTCCTAATGTACGAAAGAATTTTTCCTGAACGACCCTATCTCTATAGGAAGGAAAAAAGATTTTTCCCAGTTTAAAAAACCAGAATATAGACCATATCTTTTTCCAGACGAAGGAACTCGCATTCCAAAATCTCCAGGAACTACCGTGTCGTTTGTATGATTGGGTTTCCTGAGGTTCAGCTGTGGAAGAAACGAGCATACGTGAAACTTCTAAACTCCCAGGAATCTTTTTTCGGCTCTTCTCCGGATCGTATCCAGTAAGGTGAGAATTTGAAGATTCTCCTCCATATCCCCGGTGACCCGGGACGATTTTCCGGACAAATGCCGAAAAAGAGAATCGTATAAATTGAGAAACGGATTCGAGCCTGCGGAAGATTTTTCGGAAATTGAAACCGAAGTCAAACTTTTAAATCCTTTGTATTTTCGGGAAGGTTTGGATTTCCAAAAACGAACCTCGTCGTTTCCGACGAGAAAACGCGCGTTCTCCGTTTGGATATCCAATTCAAATTGAAAGTAATTCCTCATTCCCCCCACTTCCAAAAAAACTGTCTCCCCCTTGGGATAGGTCATCAGAGCTAAAGCCTGCTCTTCCACGGGAGAATTTGGGTAGGATCGTAAAACAGAAACGACCCGGTCCGGCATTCCCAGATACCAGGTTAAAAGATCAACCGCGTGAGTTCCGTCATGAAAGAGAGGTCCAGTTTTGTCCAAAACTGCGCGACCCGGATTTCTCACAGAAGTCAGAACGGATGCGCGTATCGTTCGAACCGGCCCGTAAGTTTCTTCTTGGATCCATTTACGAACTTGTTTGTAAATAGGATGGTATCTTCTCTCGTGATTGACTCGCAGATCCGTTCCCGTTTTATAACAGAGTTCCGCGAGTTTGCGCGCAAGCGGAAGAGAATGGCAAACCGGTTTTTCGACCAAAAGATGACGAAACCCAAATTCGATCGCGGCCTTTGCAAGTTGATAGTGCGTCTCAGAGGGGGTCGCGATCACTACAAGATAGGAACTCAAGTCGATTGAATTCGAATGTAATGAGTTACGGCTTTTTTTTTCCGATCGTAAATCGGCAGAATTTACATTTTTGAAGTTAGCCAAATCCAGACCTTCTGGATAAATCAATCGTGTTCCCGAAGAGTTCCTACGTTTCGTTTTCCTATCGGAATACTCAGTCCTATTGTCCGGACTTGTAACTGCCGAATCTTTTTTACTTTGGGAAGAATAAAACGAGGAAGCCCAATTTTTAAAATCGGGAAAACATAAATTTTTTGGAATATTCCAATCTTTGCAAAATCGGTTCCTTCGATCTTCGGATGGATCAATCGCTCCTACGAGAAAGAATTTCTTTTTTCCCCAAGGTGAAAAAATCGCTCCAGCGTGCGTGCAAGGACGGTTACGAAAGGAGTCCTTTTCCAGGAGAGAAGCAATTCTCCCCAGACCTATGAGTAAAACGGGAATCATAAGATGATGAAACCATTTCGGGCATTCGACTCAAGAGTTATTTTGACTTGACCCAGCCGGATTTCGAAGCGATTCTTTGGTTCATGGATTTGAAAACAAAAATTTCCTTCTTTTCTCAAAACGATTTGGATTCGACGGAAATCATCAATAAAAACTCCGCATAGAAGCTGTTATGTATAGAGTTTTTCAGACAGGAATCGGTTACCTAGAGAGTCATAATATGTGCATTTTCAAAAGGATCGATGCATTTGAAAGAACTCTGAAAACAAATAGGAACCTCTGAAAGAAGAAAGGGTCAAAGTATTTTCAGATTCCTATAAAAAACGGATTTCAAAAATGTGGATACCACACGTAAAAAATCCGATTTAATATAGTACGAGGGTTTATCAATATTACGATGATTTTAAGAATTCATAGTCTCCTTTTAATAGTTCCGTTCCTTCTATGGGCCGACCCGGCTTTGGACAGCGAGTTTTTACGATCCGTCCAGGAAGGAGATCCTAAAAAAACGCAACTTTTAATCCAAGCGGGAGCTTCCGTAGACGCTACCGATTCCAGAGGCAAAACAGCTTTGATGCTCGCGGACCACAGACCCGAAGTCGCGGAAGTTCTAATCCGTGCGGGAGCCAACGTAAACGCTCAGGATAAAGATGGAAGTTCCGTACTGATGGAAAGTTTATCTGGACTTTTTGATGTAAAAGTTCTAGACATAGACGACCTCGCGGTTCCGAAACGATTGATCGAATCCGGAGCTAAATTGGAATATCTTTCCAAGGTCGATGCAACAAAGACTCTTCCCGTTTCAATCTTAAATGTGGCGATTCGTCATGGGAATCTCGTGCTTGTACAGTTTCTAGTAGAGAATCAGGCCGATGTAAACTTCGATAAGGGAAGTCCGGAGGAATTTCCTCTCTTTCTTGCGTGCGGAGCCGGTTCGTCTTCGGCAAATTTTTCAATTGTAGAATTTCTTTTGAAAAACAACGCAAAGGCGGATTATACGAGCCGCCTTCATGATAAGAGCCAAGATGGAAAACAGATCCAAGCCGGAGTCGACAACGCGCTTCATTTTCTTTCGGAAGAATCCGATATCGACCCTCGAATCCCGGAACTTCTCGTAAAAAGCGGAACGAACGTAAATCATAGAAATGCGGAAGGAATCACCCCACTTTTACAGGCCATTCTCAAAAGGAGAATTGCCTTATCCGAAAAGTTACTAGAACTAGGCGCCGACCCGAACATCTCGGATACACAAGGAAGAACTCCTCTGGAAGAAGTAAGAAAACAAAAACTGATCGACTTGGAAACTTTGATTTTGAAAAAAAACAGGATTAAGGAAAATCAAGAAAAAATCTCTCAGTAGATTTTTACGTCAATCGTCCCAGGAAAATTTGGTTAGAGAGAACCTCAAAACGGACCGGTCTACAATTTTAAACGATGGAATTCCGAGAAACACATTTCAGTTTTTGAATATTAAAAACCTAAAACAAACTGTTCACACCGTTGATCGTAACGGTTTTGATAACCTCTTTGTTCTTTTCTGATTCAGCGACCTTCCAATTCACTCCGGAAGAAGTGGACAAAAGACTTCTACCGATACAATTATGACCGAACACCGCACCAACACCCCCAACTCTTGCAATAAAAATATCATACTGAGAAGAAAGCTTCACATAACGTTCTAAGTCCTGTGCGTGAGTGAAATCAGGTTCCGAAATGCAATCAATGTGAAAAAGAAGATTTACACCCTGAGATTTCAATTCCTCCAAACGTTTGAAACTTAGGATTTCCTTTCCAGCCACGACCCCGAAACGAAAACCTCCCATGATAAAAATCGTTTCCGCATCGCCCGGAGTGGCAACGTTTTCTTCAGAGGAAAGTTCCCGTTTATCATACCAATCCACGACTACCACATCCTGAATGATCGGAACGCTGATTTTCAGTTTTCCGAAATCGTCCTTTCTGAACATGGACCCTCCGATAATTACACCTTTATAATATTCGGAAATCTGCAAGAGCTCGTCGGAAAGGATTTTAGATTTTTCGGAAAGTTTTTCCGGAGAGGAAGACAAATCGTAGAATGGAAAATACTCCGGCAAAAGTAAAAAGTCAGATTTTTCCCTCGAAAGTTTTAGTTTCTGATCGTTCGAAACGGGTCGGTTGATATGTTTTTGAAAAAGTGTAACTTTTGCGGAAGCCAAAATCGATACCGCCCGATCAATCGCCTAAAATGGAAGGATCAACGCCTAACGAGTCCGAATCGAGTTTTTCAGCCCCCCCGGCTCCGGACGAGCCGCCTCCCGGAATTCCTAGATCGGATTCGTTAACAGAAGATTGTTCCGTTTTGATACCGAATTCTTTTTCCATCTCTTCGGAAGAAAGTTCGGTTACTCCTCCGAATAAATCCCCGTTTTCAAGACGGCCCGCAAACGCAATCGCAAAACAATACGCTTCCATGATACACTGTTTGATCGGTTTTTTATTCAACCTTCTTTTTGATTCCATCATATCCAAGGTCATAATTTCATCCATGTTAGTGACGATCTCTTTTTTGGATTTCATATCTGTGATGAGTTTCTCCAAAATTTCGGCTGTCTTTTCCACGAATTCTTTAACCGTCACACGGACATTTCTGGATTGTTGGCTTTTTTTTGTTTCTAAAGCGCTAGTTTTTTTAGAGGCTTCGATGTAATTGGCACCCGGATTTTTAAGATGATTTTTTAGTTCCTTATAATACTGATCGTAAATTCTAAACTGCTCGATTGAAGCCCGAGTCGTCTCATAATGATCGATCATCTTCTCTCTATAGTCGACCTTAGCGCCATTTACGATCGCAGGTTTAATTTCGATCTTTTTGGTTGTCATCACGAAAGAATATTCGGCGTCAAATTCCTTAAAGAAAAGCCAGGTCAAAAACGCCTTATCCTCAGAAAGAATATCTTCATATTCTCCCTTCGGATCGTGTTTTTTACGAAGCTGATCAAGAGGAAGCATTCTCATCAGTTTCAAACCGTATTTGAGTTCTTTACTGAGGGAATCTTCGGGGTTGGTTTCTTCTTTCTTTTCTTCTACGGGAGCGCCCTCTTCGGGTGTCGCACCTCCGGAGATTTCATCCAACTCTTCCCCTTGCTGTCTATGACCCGGTTTCTCTTCGGGAAGAATTCCGAGAACGGATTCCATCGTATTGCTTAAGAGAGGAATGTTCTTGTTTTCGTTTCTAAGAACGACAAGATAAAACTTTTCGAATAAGGTTCCGAATAGATAATCGAATTCCTGAAGAGCGCGCTTTTTCTTCGTGTTGTAGATAGCAGTAGGTTTCCCTTCCAATTTTTCCAGGGCGGAGTATCCGAGATTGAGAGCCTTCACATAACTTCCCTGAAACGGATAAACATAGTATAATTTTTTAAAAATGGAATACAAGGGATCTTTGACTCTGGAAATCGCAACGGGTAGATCCGGGGCCGCGTTATGCGGCTCTAACACTTGGTTTACTTCCGCGTTATCGTATAGCTTATGCATTCTCCCTAAAAGTTCAATATAAATGGGATTCTGAGCGTCGAGTTCCTTTGCTATCTTTCCCGCGTATGTCGGATTTCCGAGGATATCATTTCCAACAAAGTTCAATTCAAGAAGGGATTTTTTTCCATAGAGATTAAAATCGGATAAAAAAGTAGGTAATAGATCGGGAGAAGAAAATCCGGTAACTCTTCCCAACCAACATTTAACCCGAACGGAAAGACGATTGATGAAATTTCCCATTTCGTCTTCGAGAGCTTTTCTATCTCTCGGACTAGGTCCTTTAGACCCTCCGACAGAGCCGCCACCTTTTCCTCCTCCCATACCAGAACGGGACGAAGTTCCGCCGCGTGAAGAGGAATCTCTTCCACCTCTCTGGCCTTGACGAACGTTAGGCTGTCTACCGGATTCGGCTTCTTCTTTCTTTTTATCCTTTTCACTGACGACTTTCCCGCCGGCAGACTGGAATTTATTAAACATTTCTTTTCTGGCCTTATCATCCAGATTATTCACTCCAATAGAGCGTTTCGTTTTATCAAACTCAGCCATAAGTGCAATCCTTGCAATTCCGCGTCTCAGTTCAAATTCACAGTTCTAAGAAATAAATCAAGAAAGTTACTACTCTATTTTACTTCTTGACAGGCCTTTCTTCCAGGTGTTTTTTCGATTTGATGATAATCCGAAGCGAGATACGAGAGAAACATATCGTTCTTAGCGTTCTTGAAGACATCCTCATGGATAATTCGCGGGATTTTCACAAAGAATTTGAAGAATCTGTAAAAACAGAAAATCCGGAAATCATCAGCTTTTTTCTGGGAAAAGTCAAATTCATCGATTCTTCCGGAATCGGTATTATCATTAAAGTAAGAAATCAAATTCGAGAAAAAAACGGGACTCTAAACATTTTTGGCCTAAATAAGTCCTTAAATTCCGTATTTCGGCTATCAGGACTGGACAGAATCGTGAACCTTTATACTAATGAAGAGTTTCTAAATAAGTATCCGATTTTTCAAGAGTTTGTGGATCAAAATTCCAAATGAAATATATATTCAAATTTTCCTATTTGTTTTTCATCTTTTCACTCGTTCAGTGTTCTTGGGTTCAGGAAAGAAATTTTTTCTTTTGGCCCACCAATTCAAATCTGATTCATCGTTCGGCAGAAGTCGCTTATTTTCAGATCAGCCCTATCAAAGTAGATTTATTTCAGGAGCTGGTCCCTTCAAGACCGTTCATTCACCCTTTTCAACTCACCCCCGAACAGTGGAAGGCTCTTCTAGGAAACCTAAAATACATCAAAAAATCTTCTCTCGGTTTTTTTACGGATCATGTTTTTTCTGACGGAGAATTGGAAGTTATAGCAAGAGATCTTCCTTTAGTTATCAAGTCTCTTCCCGAAAATAAGATTCTTGTTTTGATTTCAAAATACGATGATATTCAATCGGTTATTTCTTTGGAAGAGTTGACCACCGCCTTGATTTGGGGCGAAAAAGATAAAATCAACCTGGTTTTCGGTAAAATCAAAAGGGAAATCGTGGATAAAAATGTAGGTATGGATTTTTCTCTTTGGACCAACATCAAAGCGATCTCTCTGGATCACATTTCCGACGGGACGGAAATTTCGGATAACGGAATCGTTCAATTCCAAACGGTTCGCAACATTCCAAATCGGAAATGGGTGATTTTTAATCCCGAACAATTAGATCAGTATAAATTTAAACCAAGAAAACGAAGCGAAATCCGCAAACTTACCGATGAAAATGACCGCCCTGGAGGCTGATTTTTGTTTCACTTCACTACTTGCGGTCCAAGGAGAATCGCCCATTTTGGAGATTCTCCTTTTTTATGTACACGCCGAACCGGCGATCGAACAAAGATTCCGACCATCCAAAACCACCAAGATATTGCGTTTCCAAATACGTTAACGAGATAATAAAACGCTCCAAAACAAATTCCCCAGAAAAAAGAAAAAACGAAAGAATCGCAAGTTGAACCACTATGGTCGAAAGATTGACTTTTTTCGCAATGTTTCTTTGCAAAGTTCGTTGAACAGTTTCATCGGACCGAGTTTTAAAATATAGGAACTCCTACTTTTTTCCTGCAAGCAAGTTCCCAAACATCGCAAAATCTGCGATGTCCGCTACACAACTCAAGCAACAACCGATTTACAACGACCACAGAGATCGTCTTTTTCGGAAATATCTTCCGTATGTCTCCAACAACGAAGACATTCACCTTGAACCGGTTTTAAAACTTTTACGGAGAATTTTTCGTTCTCGTGACTGGAAAGGACTTCCATTCCCGGATTTTTCTCATGAATTTGAGAAACCACAAAAAGCAACTCCAAGGTTTCCTTCGGAAGAAGTTCACCAAAGCTGGGCCCACTTTTAGAAACGATTTCAAGAGCCGCTTCAAGAGACTTACCCAACTTTCCTTCTTGTCTTGCGATCTCAAGAGCCTTCTGAACGACTTCTCTCGCTTGCAACGCAGACTCAAATTTATCTTCAAGAGATTGATTCTTCCAAGATTTCAAATCAGGGAAGGTTTGTAAGAACACAGAGTCTTTTTTTCCGTTGGAAGTCCATACCTCTTCGGCGGTAAAACTAAGAATTGGCGCCACGAGAATACATAATGAATCCAGAATATACTGAAGTGTCGTAGAGGAGGATCTTCTGGATCTCGAATCTCTCGCGTCGCAATACATTCTGTCCCGGATCATATCGAAATAATCCTGAGACAGAGTAACTGTGCAAAATAAGATCAACTTCTGATAAATCTGATGGAACTGATAGGTCTCATAACTTGCAACCACGTCCTCCACAAAACCAGCGAGTTTGGAAAGATAAAATCGATCCAACTCTTCGAGTTCTTCAAAAGGAAGATTTTGTTCAGGGGTATGGCCATCCAAATTTCCCAAAAGATAACGGAATGTATTACGAATCTTACGATATTGTTCAGAAACTATTTTTAAGGATTCTTTTCCTACTTTGATATCATCCCTAAAATCCAAAGAACTAACCCACAAGCGAAGGATATCGGCCCCGTAAACTTGGATGATGTCGACCGTAGGATCGATTCCGTTTCCTAAAGATTTGGACATTGCGTGTCCTTTTTCATCCAAAACATAACCGTGGGTCAATACGGCCTTATAAGGAGGAATTCCTCGAAGAGCCATCGAAGGCCAGAGAGAAGACTGAAACCAACCTCTATGTTGATCGGAACCTTCCAGATAAAGATCCGCTGGAGGTTCATTCTTACGCTCACCTAACACCGCAAAGTTGGAGACTCCTGAATCGAACCAAACATCTAAAATATCGTTTCCTTTTTTGAAGGAATCATTTCCGCATTTACCACATTTTGTTTTCGGAGGGAGGAGGTCCTTAGCTTCTTCCGAATACCAAATCTCGATTCCCTTTTCACGGACCATCTTCGTAAAGAACTGAATCGAAACGTCGTCGATATGAGTTTGACCGCAGGATTCGCAAGCGAACGCAGGAATCGGAACTCCCCAGTTTCTCTGACGAGATAAACACCAGTCCGGTCTCGTTTCCACCATGGATCGAATTCGAGTAATTCCCCAAGAAGGAATCCATCGGACCCCATCTATCGCGGAAAGAGACTTTTCACGGAGATTTTGAAAGTCCATCTTAAAAAACCACTGAGGTGTCGCTCGAAATATCAGAGGTTTTTTACTCCTCCAACTATGAGGATAAGAATGTTCCAGCTCGCCCTGGTAGAGAAGTAATCCCCTGTCTTTCAGAAGTTGAATGATTTCCGGATTTGCATCGAAAACTTTTTTTCCCTGCATCAAAGGGAACTCATCCGTGTATCTTCCGTAATCGTCGACGGGTGAGAACGGTTCCAGCCCAGCCGTTAAACCGACTTTGTAATCGTCTTGACCGTGACCGGGAGCCGTATGAACGCAACCCGTCCCCGCCTCAAGAGTCACATGATCTCCGAACAAGGAAACGGAAATACGATCGATAAAAGGATGTTGAAATTTAAGGACGGCTAACTCTTCCGAAGAAATCGATTTCAATTTTGTAAGAACGACTCCAGTTGTCATTGTAACGTTCTTTGCAAGAGCATCAGCAAGTATAAGTTCCTCTCCTGACTCCGTTCTAAAAATAGAATATTCAATTTTCCTATTAAAGCAAATCGCAAGGTTTGCCGGAAGAGTCCAAGGAGTTGTCGTCCAGATTAGGCAGAATTGTTTTTTCTCGCCGATAACGGGAAATTTTACATAGATAGAAGGAGAAACATGAGGGTAGTATTCTATCTCCGCTTCCGCATGCGCCGTCGCCAAATCGATCGACCAATAGACCGGTTTTTTACCCCGATAGACATAACCTTTCTTAAAAAGTTCTCCGAATACTTCCACAATTTTCGCTTCAAAATCGGGAGACATTGTTTTGTAGATTTTCCCTTCTTCCCAAAAACAAAGAAAACGACTCAAGTCGTCCCCTTGTTTTCCAACGAACTCTTCCGCATATTTTCTGCAGAGTTGCCTAAGTTCTTCGGGCCCAGTTTCACGAACCTTTTTGCCTAGATTCTTTAAAACCTGAACCTCGATTGGAAGGCCGTGACAATCCCAACCCGGAATCATATCCGCATAAAAACCGGCGAGCGATTTCGATTTAATAATCGTATCTTTGAGAATTTTATTAAGAGCATGACCTAAATGAAAATTTCCATTTGCATACGGAGGACCGTCATGAAGAACAAATTCTTTTTTTCCATTTCTTTGTTCCCTCATTTTTCGAAAGATCTGGCCTTGTTTCCAAGATCTGATTTGTTCAGGTTCCCGTTTGGCAAGATCCGCCTTCATGGGGAAATCTGTCTTAGGAAGGAGAACTGTGGAGGAATACGGGTTTTCTTTTTGGGTTTCGCTCATAGTCGTTTCAGTAATCGATTTTAGTGTTTGGAAGAATCGCCTGCAATTTATCTGCATCCTCTCCCTTTAATGAAGTTTTTTTAATATTCAGTCTTTTTAAATTGGTAAGATTTCTAAGTTTTTCGTAATTAAAAGGAAGAGTCTTGATTCCCAAATTCAGATTCAAATCCAATTCCTCCAAGGAGGAAAGAGAAGCGAGAATTTCCACGTCCGTTTCCGTAAGAGTCAATTTATTTTGATCGAAGTACAAAGTTCTGATCAGCGGAAGAAACAGAAGTTCGGAAGGAAGAATCGTAAAATCGTTGCCCCCAGCCAGTAATACTTTCAGATTTTTTAATTTAGAGAACGTAGACGGCAATGCAGTAAGGTCGTTTCCGAAAAGATTAAGTTGTTCAAGACGCCTACATTCTCCGATAGATTCCGGAAGAAAAGTCAAACTGTTTAAGCGAAGATCCAACTTAGTTAGATTTGGAAAACCACAAACTGCTTCGGGAACCGTGGACAACTTCTGCATTCCAAAATCCAAGATTTGAACTAACTCCGGTTTTGCCTTTGCCTCTCCCAAAATTTCTTCCGCATTTTTTTTACAGTCGAAACTCGCCGTAAAACAAATGAAACCAATCGCAAGAAATTTCCTTAATAACGGAAGTTCTGCTCCTACTTTCATAAAGCGAATACGGCCTCCAAACCTTTCTCATAAGGCTCGTTCAATTCCGAAAAAGAAATTTCCACTCCGATGTCTTTCAGCTTCAAAACTTCGAAGGAAGTAGTCTTACCGATAGGATAAAATTTCAGCCCTTTCTCTTCTGTTTGTTTACGGATTTGTTCCTTCCAAGTGGAATCAAACCCAACAAGAACGGTTGTCGAACTCTCTCCGAACAAGGTCAAATCCAATCGATTTTGTTTGAAAGCAGTCAGGTCCGCATCGATACCGAGTCCAGAAAAAAGAACCGTTTTGGAAAGAGCGATTCCGATTCCTCCGAGAGAAAGATCTCTCGCAGATTTCAAAACCCCTTTTTCGTTTAGTGAAAGAATCAGTTTACAAAGTTCTAATTCTTCTTTGATATCGAGTTCAGGAATGGTTCCGTTGACTTGGCCGTGGATTTTTTTCAGGTATTCGCTTCCTCCCAAAGAAGGACGGAAATTTCCAAGAACCGCAAGTTCGATTCCGGCTTCCTTCGGAAAGTTGGAAATAAACTTTTTCTTATCTTGAAGGATTCCTACCATTCCGATCGTAGGGGTCGGAAAAATCGGTCCTTCAGGAGATTCGTTGTAAAAAGATACGTTCCCTCCGGTCACGGGAAGACCCAAGAAGCGGCAGGCATCTCCCATCCCTCGAATACATTCGGAAAACATATAATAGTTTTCCGGAATATAAGGATTTGCAAAATTCAGATTATTGGTCACTCCGTATGGGGTCGCTCCCGTAACATAAACGTTTCGGGCCGCCTCACAAACCGCAAACTCCGCCCCCTTATAAGGATCGAGATAGGTATATCTGGAATTACAATCGGTAGCAGTCGCAAGAGCTTTGTTCGTATCCGGGATAGAAGAAAGTCCTCCATCTAGTCCCGGACCTATGAGTTTTACGAGACCGACTTCGCTGTCGTATTGTTCCGTAATTGGCTTGCGGGAACATACGTTCCAGGAGGAAAGAATTTTCAGTAGAACGTCGCTTGCGTTTGCGCCGGAAGTCACGTCGGAGATTGCATCCGTGTTCCAAGTCTTTACAGCGTCGAGATAAGCGGGGCGTTTCGTTTCTCTTTCGTAACGAGGGGCTCCTCCACCTAACACGAGCGACTCGGCAGGAATTTTTGCTTTGAGCTTTCCGCCCATATAAATCTCGATCATTCCGTCTGCGGTAACTTCGCCGATTTTGACCGCATTTAGATTCCATTTTTCGAATATAGATACGAGTTCGGATTCTTTTCCTTTTTTTGGAACTACGAGCATTCTCTCTTGGGACTCGGAAAGCATCGCTTCGTAGGCGTTCATTCCAGTCTCGCGAAATGGAACGAGATCAAGATCAATTTTCATTCCGGTTTTACCCTTGGCGCTCATTTCCGAAGTTGCACAAGAAATTCCAGCCGCACCCATATCTTGAATTCCGATCAAAAGCCCTTTTTGAATCGCTTCCAAACTTGCTTCCATAAGTAGCTTTTCCATAAACGGGTCACCCACCTGAACGGCGGAACGTTTGGACTCGGATTCTTTGGATAGATCCTTGGACGCAAAGGACGCTCCATGAATTCCATCCCTTCCTGTCGTAGCTCCGACAATGTAAACTGCATTGCCAACTTGGCCACCGGTCGTCGCGCTGGCCATCTGATCGTGGCGCACGATTCCCACGGTCATTGCGTTTACAAGAGGGTTTTTGGAAAAACATTCGTCGATAAAAAGTTCTCCACCCGAAACCGCAATTCCGAGCGAGTTTCCGTAATCTCCGATTCCCTTTACCGCACGGGAAAGAAGATATTTATTTCTTGGTTCGTCGGGATTTCCAAACCGCAGAGAATTCAGCGATACGATCGGACGCGCGCCCATCGTAAAGATATCTCTCATAATTCCACCCACACCGGTCGCCGCGCCCTGATACGGTTCTACTGCGGTCGGGTGATTGTGACTCTCGATTTTGAAAACCACGGCCAGCCCATCTCCGATATCCATCGCACCCGCATTCTCTTCACCCGCTTTAGCAAGCAGTTTATCCGAAGATGTCGGAAGTGTTTTCAACTTTAGTATCGAGTTTTTATAAGAACAATGCTCCGACCACATTGCAGAAAAAATTCCAAGTTCGGTGGAGTTTGGAATTCTTCCCAAAATTTCCTGAATTTTCTGAAATTCTTCTGCGGTAAGTCCGTGTTCCAGAGCGTCTTGTAGGGAAACGACGTCTTTTTCCATCGTTTGCCAGTATTTTTTCTAAGTCGCACCCTGAAAATCAAATATTCCGGTAAAATTCGAGAGCGAGGTTTTAGTGGTTAGGGTACTTCATTCGCAAAATATAGGAACTTCTAGATTTTTGGATGGGGGTTTTCCTCAACGACTCCGACTCAATTGGAAAAACTTGAACCCCTTGTGACTCGAAGCGCCAGTCTCTCGAATTTTTTACTGACACCAGAGTTCCTACCAAAAACAGTATATATTTCGAGTAAATCATACCTCCTACTAAAAAGAAGCACTGAACTAAGTTCAATGAAGGTTAATTCATGAAAATTCACGAGTATCAGGCAAAAGAAATCCTGAGAAGGCACAAAGCCAACGTTCCATTTGGAGTCGTTATCGATAAAAAAGAAAACGCATCCAAAGCCCATGACGAAGTCACCTCCAAAACTGGAGGTTCCATCGTAGTTGTTAAAGCGCAAATCCACGCAGGTGGGCGTGGAAAAGGCGGCGGTGTTAAAGTAACCAAAACCAAAGAAGACGCAATCGCAGCTATAGACAAAATTCTTGGTATGCAGCTCATCACCCCCCAAACCGGACCCGAAGGAAAAAAAGTCCTAAAAGTGTATCTGGAACAGGGAATCGATATCGCTAAGGAATATTATTTAAGCATCCTACTCGACCGCTCCATCCGCAAAACCATCATCATGGCTTCCACCGAAGGTGGTATGGAAATTGAAGAAGTTGCGGAAACTCATCCTGAAAAGATCCTGAAAATCGCAGTGGATCCGGGAATCGGCCTTCAAGTCAACCAAGCAAGACAACTTGCATTTGATCTTGGTCTTCCGGCGCAATCCCACAAATCTTTCCAAAGTTTAGTAATGGCGATCTACGAAGCGTATATCAAAGAAGACGCTTCCCTTTTAGAAATCAATCCTCTCATTCTCACGAAACAGAACGAAATCATCGCGGGAGATTGCAAGATCGACCTCGACGAAAACGCTCTCTACCGTCACGCAGATAATGCGGCTTTCCGAGATATCACCGAAGAAGATCCTCTTGAAGTTCAAGCTTCCGAGTTCAACCTCAACTACGTGAAGTTAGACGGTAACATAGGTTGTATGGTAAACGGAGCCGGGCTCGCGATGGCGACTATGGATATCGTAAAACTTGCGGGAGCGGAACCTGCAAACTTTTTGGACGTCGGAGGTGGAGCGAGTAAGACCACAGTTACCAATGGTTTCAAAATCATCCTTGGTGATCCAAACGTTAAAGGGATCTTTGTAAACATCTTCGGCGGTATCGTTCGTTGCGATATGGTCGCCGAAGGAATCATCGAAGCAGCTAAGGCTGTGGATCTCAAAGTTCCTCTCGTGGTTCGCCTCCAAGGAACCAACTCGGAACTCGGAAGAGAAGTCCTCAACAAAAGCGGACTCAAAATTACCGGAGTCGACGATCTCCGCGAAGCGGCAAGCACCATTGCCAAACTGATTAGGTAAGAGAGAACACACATGGCAGTATTAGTTGATGAAAATACAAAAGTCGTAGTACAAGGAATCACCGGTAAGGAAGGTTCCTTTCACGCCACACAGATGCTCGCTTACGGCACGAAAGTGGTCGCCGGAGTCACTCCCGGTAAAGGCGGAAGCAAATGGGAAAATAAAGTTCCCGTTTTCAACACGATTCGAGATTCCGTAAAAAACGAAGGCGTAAACGCCGCAGTGATCTTCGTTCCTCCTGCATTTGCAGCGGATGCAATCATCGAAGGAATTCTCGCAGAACTCCCACTCGTGATCTGTATCACGGAAGGAATTCCAACCCACGATATGTTGAAAGTTTACAGCGTATTACGAAATTCTAAAACAAGACTGGTGGGACCGAACTGCCCCGGAGTGATCACTCCCCGTGCAAAACAAAAACTCGGAATTATGCCGGGTTTTATCCATAGCCCGGGCTCCGTGGGAATCGTTTCCCGTTCCGGAACCTTGACTTACGAATCGGTGGCTCAGATCACAAAACAAGGCCTCGGTCAATCCACTTGTATCGGAATCGGAGGAGACCCCGTTCCAGGCATGAACCACACCGAAGCCATCAAATTGTTAAACGAAGACCCGGAAACAAAAGGAATTGTGATGATCGGTGAAATCGGCGGAACTTCGGAAGAAGAAGCAGCAGAATACATCAAAAATCACGTAAAAAAACCGGTCGTCGGTTTTATCGCCGGTCAAACCGCGCCTCCCGGCAAAAGAATGGGACACGCAGGTGCGATCATTAGCGGCGGCTTAGGAACCGCAACCTCAAAAATGAAAGCGATGCAAGAAGCGGGTATCCAAGTTTGCCAATCTATCGCGGAAGTTGGAGAAAAAATGAAGAAGGCTCTGGGATAATATTACAATGTCGTAATGCAAAACACGATTTCAGAGGACAAAACAAAACGGATATGTAAGAGTGATGTCACTATCTTCTATCAGTATTCTCATCAATGAATAAACTTGTAAGTGTTAAAGTTGATGAGATAAACCTCAGTCCTCTTGAGTCGTATCTTAGCTTGACAACATTTGAGTAACCGGAATTGATTCTTATAAGATGGAGGTTTGAAATGAAAGACAAAGTCAAAAATTGGAAACAAAGGCTAAGAATTCAAAAGTTGTCTGGAGTCCTTCTGGGAAATTTTGTTCTTTTATCCACTTCTCTTTTTGCGGATAATTCCATCCTTAAATTGACCACCGAAGAAACCGTCAAACGCGCATTGGAAAGTAATTACAATCTGCAAAACCTTCGTTACGAACTCGCAAAATCGGATACAAACTTTTTGAAAAACGATTCCAAATACTCTTGGAGATTAGTAGCGGACGGAAGATCCAGTCAGTCCATTCTTCCATTTAACCAAACGAATATTTTCACAGGAACGAAAATCTCCGACGATACGATCAAAGGTGGAATCGAAAAGATTCTCCAAACCACAGGAACCTACTTCAAAGTAGAAGCGGGAACCAGAAGATTCGACTCGAACGCGTTCGAAAATCCGGCGACAACTCCGGCAGGATTTAGCGCCTTAGGCATTCCTCCTTTATATACAGGGTTTGTAAGAGCGACGATCAGCCAAGACCTACTTAAAAATTCTTTCGGATATAAGGGAAGAAACGAGGTTAAAATTTTAGAATCCCAAGCGGAAATTGTGAAAAACCAAGTGTCACAACAAATTTCCGCAGTCATTGTAGAATCCCTTGTCGATTTTTGGGATTATTCGATCAAAACGCAAGCCGTCAAAACATACAAACAACTCGTGGAAAACACGAAGAATATCCGCAACCTTACCATTCGTAAACAAAACCTCGGACTTTCAGAAAGTTTCGAAGTCAATCAATGGAATGCTCTTCTGGCTCAAGCGGAAAACCAATTGGAAACCGCTCAGGTTCAAAAGGAAGAATCGAAACGGAAGCTCGTCCGTTCTCTCAAAATTCCGGACGGGACCTCCCTTTCCGAAGAGACGAATCTTTTGGAAGAACTGATCGAAAAACCGGATTATATAAAAGATTTAGAATATGCTTATAAACACAGAGCTGACTTTTTGAACACACTCAAACAAAAAGAAATCGCCGAAGCGACATTGAAAAACGCAAACAACGACCGCCTCCCTACTTTGACGATTTCAGGAACCGGTGCGAGTCAGGCGCAAAACATCATTTCCCCCCAGGAAAACTATATCAATCCCAACCAAGGAATCACTACCGCAAAGTATAAAGAGTGGACCGGGCAAATGAATTTCGCATATCCTCTCGCAGATAAAGGCATTTATGCGGGAGTTAGAGATGCGACGATCGGCATACGCCAGGCAATTCTAAAAGAGGAAGAACTCAAAAACGAAGTGAGAGACGACGTAAAGACTAGAATCGAAGCACTTGAAGCGAGCCACAGAATTTATAAGAATAACATTACTACCGAAAGAGAAACCGAAAATTACTACAACGGGGTTTTAAGGAGTTTCCGCCAAGGAAGAGCAGATGCAGTTTCTGTAAAGAACGCGCTTGATACCCACGTTCAAGACCAGCTCAGACTAACACAGGCAAAAGTGAATTTCAATATCGATCTTTTACGTTATTATCTCGCTAAGAATGCATTACTAGAACATTTTCAAGTGGATCGAGATAAACTTCTTCCGCACTTAAATTGATCGGAGATCGATTGAGAAAGAATTTTTTTGTAACCTTCGGGCTTCTATTCACTTCCACTTTACTCGGTTTTCTCGTCTGGAAAATTTTGACTCGTAAAACCGATTCCGTGTATAAAAATTTTTCCAAAAAAAACTGGGAAGACGTAGTTTTAGAAGTTCTGGGAAAAAAAGATCCGGACTTGGAGGACTATTCCTACGCATCCATGTCTCTCGCGGAATACAACTTCGAACTTCTAACCACAGCTTCCGAAAAAAAAGAAAAAGTCGTCTCCAAGTTTGCGGAAAAGTCGGGGCTTAAATTTTTCAAAAGAGAAGTCGGAGGAAGAACAATCTTCACGTTCGAAGACAGATTTTTTTCCTTTCTGCCAGATGGTTCCTTTCTCAAAACGAGAGCGCTTTGTAAAAAACTGTCCCTCGGTTCGGAGTACGAAGCCCAAGACGTTCTTTCCAGATACTTGTTGAAACTGATTTCATCCAACCCTCTCCCTCTTTATAACGAATACAACCAAGCGCTGCTTAAATCTCTTTCCGCCGGTTCCGCACGCGAGTTAGACGAAAACGGAAGAAACAAACTTTTAAAATTACTCGAATACTTTTCTGGAAAAGAGGATTCTCCATTTAACGGTAGTAAGGCGAAAATCGAAGGGAAAAATCTGAACGTAAGAACCGGCCCAGGAACCGAAAACCCCATAGCGTTTCAGTTCAAAGGAGGAGAGTTAGTATTCATACTCGATCGGGATACTAGAAGCGAAACCATAGCGGGTAAAAGAGGAAATTGGAATCAAGTCATCGATCTTAGAAACGGAAACGTGGGTTGGATCTTTTCAGGATTTCTTAAAAACGTTCCTTCGGATCTTTCTATCTCGCAAACGATGGAAGAATCTTTTCGCGCTTTGGACAGATCTCCGGTTTGGGATTTCGAGTCCTGGAAAGAATCCTCTCCTCCGAACGGATTTCAAGGCGAGTACCATGCCACTGAAAAAATCGCACTCGATGGAGATACCGGAATCGTTCTACATTCTTCCAAAAGTAAGTATGATCTGATCTGTCGTTCGACGGAAGAATCGTTCCGGGACTTGGAATTTTTCGTCTCCTTTTTAGGAGGAGACGAAACGATTCCCGTCTTCACCTTGTTAGCCGGTTCTTTTGGAGATTTACATAAAGCGTTCGAGATCGAGATGGACAAGGAAAGCATTTCCATCAATCGAAACCGATTTATCACTGGAGACAATTTTGCCAAAAAAAGATTTCGCCTAAACATTCAAAACGGCGGCGGTTCCGGATTTCAGGGCGGCCTGATTGTCTCCGAAAAGAGGGTCCTATCCGAAATCGATTCCCTGGAAACGATCGACACGAATTCGGGAATACGATGGAAGCTTTGTCTTCCTATGGCGAGAGAAAACTCGAACTCGAGTTTGAGCGTTTTTCAGTTCAAATTCATTCCATAAGCGATAATAAATTAGAATATTCTAATGGAGAGCGTCTATGCCGACATACGACTATAAATGCAAAGCCTGCGGGCAAACGTTTGAACAATTTCATTCCATGAAGGACGAACCAGTCAAAGATTGTTTTCTTTGCGGTAAAAAAGGTGAAGTGGAAAGGATGATTTCCAATGGTTCGGGCATCATTTTTAAAGGAACCGGATTTTATGTGACGGATTATAAAAAAAGCGGCTCGGGAGAATCTTCCACAACCGCGACAACTTCCTCGGATTGAAAAGGTCTTAGTTTGGGAAGACTCGGAATTCTTGCCGGCGGGGGGGAACTTCCCCATATCGGAATGAAAGAAGCCCTTGCAGCCGGAGAAGATCCTATTTTTTTTTCCATCATAGAATCCGATTTCCACGAGGGGGACTATGGAGATCGTAACGTTCCGATCCACATCGTAAAAATCGGAGCTTTGATAAAATTATGCAAACGGTATAATGTCGACCGACTTCTTCTTCTCGGAAAGGTCAAAAAAGAGATCATATTCAAAAATCCGAAATTCGATCTGAAAACGATCAGTATTCTAGCGAGAATGCTCAACAGGCACGATTACTCGATTTTCAAAACCGTTTTGGAGGAGTTCTCTAAAGAAAAAATCGCAATCATTTCTCAGAAAATGTATCTCCAATCCTTATTCCTTCCCGAAGGAAGATTCACCAAAAAGGTTTTGAACAAAAAAGAATTGGAAGACGTGGCTTTCGGTATGGAATACGCCGAAAAGATGGCGGAACTAGACATCGGCCAAACCGTGATCGTTTTGGATAAATCCGTTCTCGCAGTAGAAGCGGTGGAAGGTACAGACTTTGCGATTCGCAGAGGCGGTTCTTTTGCCAAAAAAAGAAAAGCGACCGTATGCAAAAGTTCCAAACCCAACCAGGATCACCGTTTCGACCTTCCAACCGTAGGGGAAAACACTCTAAGGATAATGCACGAGAACAACTGTGAAACCTTGGCCCTTAGAACCGGAGAAACGATCATAGTACATCCAAAAGAATTTATTAACCTTGCAGAAAAACTAAAAATTAATATTTTGAGTATCGGCAGTGACAACCTTACGAAAATCAACTCTACAATCCAAAAAATCCGGTAGTCGACCCATTTCCAAACGCGCGTCCACACTACCGACAAATCCTAAAATTCTAATGCTGGCTGGAGAACATTCCGGCGATCTTTTGGGCGGAGAATTGATTCGAGAACTCAAAAAAAACTTTCCCCATTTGGAAACTTTCGGAGTGGGCGGCGAAAGAATGATCGAAGAAGGTTTCGTTTCGATCGAATCCATGGAAGAACTTTCCATCATCGGCTTTTCCGCAATTCTTTTCAAATACAGATTCTTAAAAGCATTAATCGGAAAATTGCTCGATATTGCCGTGGAGAAAAATTGCACTCACGCCGTTTTAATCGATTACCCGGGCTTCAACCTTCGCCTTGCAAAAGCACTCAAACAATTAGGGATTACAGTCGTTTTTTACGTTTCCCCCCAACTCTGGGCTTGGAATTTCAATCGAATCTATTCGATTCGAGATAATGTCGATTTGATGCTTGTCTTATTTCCTTTCGAAAAAGAAATTTATGATAATTACGGAGTTCCTTGCGAATTTGTAGGTCATCCTCTCGCGGTTCGTTTGAAGGAAAAAATCCGAAAAGAAGCGGTCATTCCCGAACCGGAAGATAAGGCTCATTTCCATTTCACAATTACTTTAATGCCCGGCTCCCGTAGTGGTGAAATTCGAAGGATCTTAAACGATCTTTTGGAAACTGCGGGTCGACTTTCAGATCATTATGAAATTGAAAAAAAGAAAATCCGTTTTCTTCTACCAAACATCAACCAAAAGGAAGAAGTTTACATTCTCGAACAAATAGAACTCGCTAAATCCAAATTCCCGAATTTAAAAATTGAATATCTATTCGATCGTTCTCTTCGTGCGATCGAAACCTCCGATTTAGTTCTGGTAACTTCCGGGACTGCAACGTTAGAGGTAGCTTATTTTGAAAAGCCAATGGTGATTCTTTACAAAGTCAGCATGTTTACTTACGTAATCGGTTCTTTTTTTATCCAAACTCCCCATATCGGACTTGTGAATATTCTATCCGGAAAAGAGATCTGTAGGGAATTAGCACAAGCAGAATGCACTCCGATGCATATCGCAGAAGAATCAATTCAACTTTTGGACAACAAAAAATATCGCACTAAAATGATCGAAGAAGTCCGCCAAGTAAAAGAGGCGTTAGGAATTGAAAATTCATCCAGACATGCTTCCAGAGAAATTACAAAATTGATCAAAGGATTCCCCAAAAAAACGGAAACGGGACAGGAATCTAGAAACCCAGAACAGCAAGCCTGAATTTAGAATTTTTTGATGTTTTTAAATTGTAGTAGTTCCCACATTTAAAACCACAAGAGACACCGGTTGACCTAAATGCTTCCCAAATATTACGTTTATCTCATATATAAAATTGTATCTAACAGAAAAATACGTTTTTTTAAATAAGACCTTCTATTTTTATCCACGGTAATAAGAGTCCGTCTCAAAACCTTAGAAATGTAGGAATTGCTACAATTTTAAACGACAGGAAAGTAAACGTCGATGCTACGTAATTTGTGGGAACTTCCGCGTTTTTTTAGAAACTTGCCGGATCATTATTTGGTATATTTTTTTTAAGGTTTTGAGACGGGCTCTAAGTTCAATTGACGCCCGGAAAAAGCAAACGCAAATCGTTCAAAGAACGAATTCCCTGGATCTGAATGTCCGTATTTTGGACCAATTCGCTCAAATTTCCTTCAGGAAGAATCACTTTTTTCATACCGACTCCGGCAAGTTCTTTAATCCGGAGATTTGCTTGCCCGATACTACGGACCTCGCCCGAAAGACCGACCTCGCCCAGAATGCAGGTTCCTTTCGGAAGAGGTTGATCGAGATAACTGGAAATAATCGAAGTGCAAATCGCGAGATCCAAAGCCGGTTCGTCCGCGTTTAAGCCTCCTGCAAGATTGCTAAATAGATCACATTCCCCTAATTTGATTTTGATATACTTTTCGATCACTGCAGCGAGCAAAATCACACGGCGAGTATCCGGCCCCTCCGCCATTCTTCTTGCCTGAGCAAAACCGGTTTTACTAACCAAAGCTTGCACTTCCACGGTAAGAGCTCGACTACCTTCTAACACAGCGCTGATTACGGAACCGCTTCTTTCCTCCGCACCTGCGCTGATAAAGATGCTATTTCGATCCCCTACTTCTCGTAAACCGCCCGAAAACATTTCAAAGATCGCAAGATCCCCCACGGCACCAAAACGATTTTTAACCGCTCGGAGCAGTCGGTAATAATTGAGTCGATCCCCTTCGAAATAAAGAACCGTGTCCACAAGATGTTCCAAAATTTTCGGCCCCGCGATGGTTCCTTCTTTCGTAATATGACCCGTCATCAAAATCGGAATTCCGGACCGTTTGGCGGTTTCGAGCAAAACTTGAGTACACTCTCTAAGTTGAGTGACGGTTCCTGCCTGATTCGGCAGAGCTTCTCTTGCGATGGTCTGAATCGAATCCACAAAAACCACCGCTGGCCTTTCGCCCTCGATCATTGCGGAAATATTTTCCGCGTAAGTTTCAGAAGTAAGCAAAAGATTGGATGAACAAAATCCCATTCTTTCCGCCCGCATTCGAATCTGAGAAGGAGATTCTTCACCGGAAATGTAGAGAACTTTTTTATTTGCCTGTGTCAGATAACGTGAAACTTCAAGAACCAAGGTGGATTTTCCGACGCCGGGCTCCCCGCCAATCAAAGTGAGAGAACCCGGAACCAGCCCACCGCCCAAAACGAGATCGAGTTCTTTCAAACCGGTTCCCATCCTTTCAAGCGATTCTTCCTCTATTCTGTCTAAAGGAATCGGCTCCTGATACGATTTATTTTTCCGAGAATTCCCGCCGGAGGAAGCAAATCTCTCACCGCCGATCTCTTCAATGATCGAATTCCAATTCCCGCAGGACTCGCATTTACCCGCCCAACGAGAAAAATCTTGACCACAAGACTGGCAAATAAAAGTTCGAGTAAGTCTCTTTTTCAATGTTCGAAAAGGGAAGGCATCTCAAGCCAATCAATCTGATTAAAAACGGGAAGACAACGAAAAGCCTCTCTAGCAAGGGAATCCCTGCCTTCCCTGACGAGGATCTCTGTGAGTTTTTGTTCGAGGGAAATCAGATATTTTACATCGCCACTTGCATACTCGATTTGATTCTTGGTAAGAATTTTCTTTCCCCAATCGGAAGACTGATTTTTCTTATCGATCACCTCGTCGTAAAACTCCTTGATAAGATCCTTAAGACCGTGCTTGTCTGTGTATGTCCGCGCAAGTTTACTCGCAATTTTCGTACAAAAAACGTTCTCCAAAAAGATTCCTAAACGATAACGGAGAAAGAGAGAATCCATTCTCGCAAAATGAAAAATTTTTACGATTTCCGGATTTTCGAACAGGGACTTAAGTAATGGAGCTTCTTTTTGATCGGGGAGAATTTGAACCAAACTCACGTTATTGGAAGAGCCGCAAATCTGCACAACACAAAGCCTGTCTCTTCTAGGATTGAGTCCCATCATTTCGCAGTCGACCGCTAGGCGATCATCCGCCTTATACTCTTCAAATCTTTTTCCCGAAAGATCTCCGAGAAAAAGCTCTGGTTTTATAGTTGAAGGTTTTGGAGGCATAAATTCATAATAATCCGTACCGTGCGGTTTCGGGAATCAAAAATACAAAATGGGAACTCTATAATTATAGAAAAGTTTCCGGTTGAAAAAAGATAAACATGTTCATCGGCAGCGATGGAGAATATGAAAGCCATTTTAAGATACAAAGTCTATGAGAATTCTTTTACATCCTCATTTGAAATTTCCGGCAAAGGAACCAAAACTTCCAGCGACTGCGGAAATTTTTCCCTTTCCCTTGGTCATAAGAAAACGGGGAAGAACGAAACATTCAAACCACATCTCGAATGGATCGGAGAACAAAGACCCAAAGCCGGAACCGAAATTATCAATCTGGAAATAGAACTTCCGCCGCACACGTTGAGCGAACCGAAGATCTTCCAACAAGGTTATCAATCTTGGAGCCTTTCCACCGTTCACTCTCTTTCTGATGCGGATGAATCTCCAAGGTTGGATTTCCTTCGATATTCCCAGGAGAATTTTTATACGAATCATTCCGGTGTCGGAGGGGATTGGCAGAGTGAAGGAATGATACTTCTGATATCTTCCGCAAAGGATTCGCATTATTTTGCGGGGGCAATCGGTCCCGGAGAACAAGGAGTAAAGTTCAGAGTCATTTCCCCTCAAAGAAAAGAAGAACTGGAAAATTCCAAAAAGAAATCCTGGATTCCCGATTCCGGAATTTCCTTGGTTTACGACTTTTATCGTTACGAAGATTTCAGAGGGAATAAACTTTCCCTCACTCCAGTTGTAGTAACTCGTTTTACTCTAGGCCCGGAAGCATTTTTAAAAAAGTATTTCAGCGAATTAGGAAAAACTCATAAAGTTAAACTCTCCACGACGCCCGTTCCAACCGGATGGTGTTCTTGGTATCAATACTACACGAAAATTTCCGAAAAGATCATTTTGAAAAACCTCGCACTTGTAAGAGAGAAAAAACTTCCGATTCAATTTTTTCAAATCGACGACGGTTATCAAAAAGAGATCGGAGACTGGCTGACCACAAACGATCAATTTCCCGGAGGAATGAGGCTTTTAGCCGAAGAAATCAGAAGGGAAAAATTGACTCCGGGGATTTGGCTCGCACCCTTTCTCGTCAGAAAAAAATCCGAATTCTATCAGAAATATCCCGAAGCCATCCTCAAAGATCGAGACGGAAAGCCCGTGCCTGCACTTTGGAACCCTCACTGGGGAATGGACTACACGTATTGTATAGACGTCACCCATCCCACCTCCCGGGATTTCTTAGAGAATATCCTAAAAACGATCGTTAAGAATAATGGATATCCGTATCTCAAACTAGACTTCTTATACGCCGCCCTTCTTCCTGGTTGGACCTACGATCGGAGTATCTCGCCTCACAAACGTTATACGGACACGATTCGGTTTATCCGTAAAGTCGTAGGTAAAGACGTGTTCCTTCTTGGATGCGGAGCGCCCATTTATCCGTCAATCGGACTCTTTGATGCGATGAGGATCGGTTGCGACGTGGCGCCTTTCTGGGAAAGAGAAAAAACGAGAATTCTTGCAAAGGACAAACATGCGCTCAGTACCGAAAGAGCCTTGATTAACGACATTACTCGTTCTTCGATGCACAGAAACTTATGGTATAACGATCCGGATTGCCTTTTGGTTCGAGAAAGTAAAAATCACATGACTCCCGCACAAACTCAGTTGATGGCAAGCGTAATGGCAGTGAGCGGTGGAATGATTCTCGTGAGCGACGATCTCTCCCTAATCGGAGAAGAAAGACTCGCACTCTTAAGGAAAACACTGGAACTAGGAGTCAAGTGCAGAAATAAAACTCCCGTTCCGATCGGACTTGCTTCTGGATCGTTTCCATCGGCGCTTTACAATCCCGCGGGCTTTTTAGGAATTTGGAATCCAAGCGAAGAAGAAAATACGATCGAAATTCAAGTTCCTTTCATCTCTAAACTCAAACAATTTCCGGATTACTGGACAGGAAAAGTTCCCGAGTCCCTGGAGTATTTTTCAAAAAGTGGAGTTCTCAAATTAAAACTTCCGGCATTTGGTTCCGTGGTATTACAAACCGCAAAAGTTGTTTGACTCCATTGAAGGAAAAAGTAAAATTCCAACCGAAAAACTACCCAACGGAGAATTCGGCCTGATGAAACACATTCAAAAACTACTCATCTCTCTAACACTAGGACTTACCATAATCAGTCTCAACCACTGTTTTATTTTTGAATCTATCTCCACCGGAGCCCAATCTCTCAGTAAATCTTCCGATTCATTAGAAAGCCTTTCCAAATCAATCAAGTCACTTTCTGTTTCCGTAAGTTCCATTTTTTCTTCTTCCTCTGGCAACGACGAAGAGAAAGAAAAAGCGTATCTCAAAGACGTTCGCGATTTAACTGCAATGCACTTTGAAAATGGATTTCAAGAAATTGAATTCAAAAACGATCTCTCTACTTTAGCGTTTCGAAACGGACTCACGAATTGGAAGTCGTTGCGAGTAACATATCTAGGAATAGGAAGCGGACTTAGAAAAGTGGGAATAAACGAAGATAAGTTTCAAACCTTCGTACAAGGGCTCGGAACTTCCAAGCCGGAAATCGTAGAGTCCATTCGTAAAGGATTCCATCAACTCTGAAATTTTTTCTTGCTCTCCTCTTTATAGCCCTGCTCTTTTCGACAGGGCTTTACTCCACACCCACAACGGTTGATTTCATTTATGTGGACGCAAACACCGGACAATCCAGCGGCGGGCACACGGGCATTCGAGTCGGAAACAAAGTCTACCACTATCAATTTTTTCCGGATGATATCTTCCATTTGATTCGGGAAACCTACGATGACTTCGCGTTCGATTACAACATAATATCCAATCGGACCAGTGTGCTTACCAGGTTGAAGCTTACGCAAAAAGAAGTTTCCATCTTAGAATCGGGACTCAATCATCTTTATCTCGTCCAGTTCCGACATCTGCAAAACCTGGAGATGTTAAAAAAAGAAACAAAGTTCCTTGAAGAATTGAATTCTCCTGAAAAAAAAATCGGACTCCGAGCGACCGCATATTTCACTCCAGAAGTGAAATCGAAACTTACTCAGGATCTTAAAACAAAACTTACAGCCGCCTTAGGGAAAGATTTTCTAAACCATCTGGAACGAACTCTAAAAGACGAAATTCTCTCTCCAAACAACGAACTCCTGAGAATGGATTTTTCTCCGCTTCCAGAAAAAATGAGTCGGGATAAGTTCCCGTTTTTCAAGCCGGGATCTTATCTAAAACTTCGCGATATACTAGAAGGAATCCTACTGTGCCAAATTCTCAGAGAAGAATGGTCCTTAAACGAAGAATTCATAATTTATAATATAAAAGAATCTTTAACTGAACAAGAAAAAACGCTCTTGGAGAATTTCAACACAAAACAAACCGAAGGACTGATCCAGGTCCTATCCGAAAGAGATCCAGGCTGGGCTTATAGCGCGCTTGTGATCCTCGGGCGACTGCATACGATCGAAGAAAGTATCCGGACCGGGATTCCGGTATTCTTATCCAGCTTTCCGGACAATCCGCAAATCGTTTACCAGGAAGATTCCGACGACACACAGGCTCTTCAACACATCACCGAGGAAACCTCAGCGATCGTATCACTCGCACGAAAAAAGATCTCCGCCCTAAAGGAACTAACGGAAAAAGAATATCAAATTTGGGAAGACACATCCAACCGAGCTTTTGAACTGCAAAAAGGAATCGGAAACACGATTCCAATTCGAGTGACCTGGGACAAATTGCTTCCTCAAAGAGAAAATAAATTCCTGATTCCGATGCACTTGCCTGAAAATTCCGTACTTGCAGAATATTTGAAACTCGCAAAGGCAAGAGAGCTGGAATATCATGTCCGTTTAAAAAAACTTTATCCGTTCCGTCTTCTATCCGAAAACTGCACGACCGAAATCCTCAAAAATGTACAAGACTCATTTGATCAAAAGAGAATTCCTTTTCCAAACGAAAAGATCAACTTCAGACTTTCGTTCTCGTTTATTCCATTTTACGCATCTCATTGGATTTCCAACAACTGGAAGAACGAAGGAAAAAAGATTTTCCTTTCTTATCGAAGAAAAAAACTGGCAGAACTATTAAAACAAAACCCGAGCTGGAAAATCCATTTTAAGGAATCGCTTACGCTCAGCTCCTCGATCTACAGATCCAATCAAGAAGACCACTTCTTTCTTCTTTTTACGGACGACGTGCTTTGGGTTAGACCTTTCTACGGAATTGCAAACTTGACAGCCGGACTCGGCGCGACTCTAATCGGAATACTCGCCTCACCCTTAGACAAAGGAGAACGATTTCAAAAGGGGTTTCAATCCTTGTTCTTTAGTTTTCCTGAACTTGTTTTTTTGAATATTCGAAAAGGAACTTTCCCAATGGTGTCCATAAAAGAAATTCCGGACGAGCTCTTTCAATTCCAAGAAGAAGATTAAATTCGGATTTTCATTGAAATTTTCTGTGTTTATGATGTCGCCAATAGAAACATACCATGGATCGACTTCGAACGGAGTTTCGCAAAAAATTCTTACGACAAAAATACAATCTTTCTTGAAAGTAAAACTTTCAAGAAATCTCTAAAAGAATATAAGAAGAGTCGTCCCTATATTCTTTCAAAGGAATCGAAGAACGAACAAAATCGTCCAAAGCATTTTTCATACGTTTAACAGAGTCCTGACCCGACTTGTGGATTCGATTCAATTCTTCGATCAAGGGATGATTGAGATTGTTTATGATTCCGTCGGAAAAAAGAAAGATTACATCCTTATCCTCGAAGTTCATTTCGTAATTCGGAAAATCCAAGTCTTCCACAATGCCCATTAGTTGACCCGACTTTTCATTTAAGAATGAAAATCCTTCTTTGTGAAAATGAACCGGAAAAGGATGCCCGCCTCTGGCATAAACCAACTTCTTTTCATTCGGAAAAAGAATCACGCAGGCGGCAGTCATACTGTGAGTCCCAATGTTCAAACAAAGTTCTTGGTTCATCCTTCTAAGGATAACAGACGGGTCATGGGAATTTTTAAACTCTTCTCTAGCGAGAGTTGTCATCAGAAGCGCAATGAGTCCGGAAGTGACACCGTGATCCTCCACGTCCCCCAAAAGCAAAAGGATCGACTTTTCCTTTTTAAGAATCACGTTAAAATCCCCGCTCACAAAGGAAACCGGAGTCACATCTGCCTCCACTTTGTAAGGGTTCAGATCGGGAATCGAAAATATTTTTCCCTGAACCCTGGAAGCGAGGCGAAGATCCCGCATGATAACTTCTTCACGCAGATCTTTCTCTTTTAGAATAACATAATAATCATATGCTTTCTGAATAGCTATCTGAACTGTCTGAATCGAAAAAGGTTTGAGCAAAAAGTCGCTCGCTTTGTGCGTAAGAGACGTGACCACGTTGTTGATGTCCCTTTCTCCTGTCATCATGATCACCTGAGTTTTGGGTTCTAAACTCTTAAAATAGGGAAGAATTTCAAGACCGCTCGTGCCCGGCATATGGATATCGAGAAAAACGATCGGGTTTAATTCCCTTTTAAAGTATTGTTTTCCCTGCTCCACGGAATCGAAAAATACGCTCTGATATCCGAGCTTATTTAGGATGAGTTCAAGAGTTTCTCCGACGTCCCTGTCGTCGTCGAGAATGATGATTTCTGGTCTTAAGGAAAATCCCAACATATTAAGTTTTCCTTAAATACCGGGTTTCCGAAACGATCTTTTCCACTTTTTTATAATATTCTTCGCCAAAAAGCACAGACTCAAAATACCCATTGATGCAAGAAACCATTTCCCCGTATTTCCAAACGTAAAGTTCTTTCGTGGAAGCCTCACAAATCTTTTCGTTGTGAATCTGCTCACTCAATTCTCTCAAATTAGTTCTTTTAAAGGAATGAAGGATCGCACGGAACTTCCCTTCCTTTTCGGGATCCACAAACTGAAAGGACTTATGAAACAAAACAGCATCGTGAAAATATTCCGGAATGTTGAAAGCTCCGTAAGCACCTAATTTTGTGGCAAGAATTCTGATAAAGCCGGTGATCTCGTTCATAAGAGAAAGTCCGGGATATTCCTGCCCCTGAAACAGTTTCTTTTTGGCTCTCATATGCTTCATCTTTAAATTCTGGGTCAAGAGCCAGTCAATATAAACGAGTTTATAAGATTGATCCAGCTTTTTAAACTGAAAGTCGGAAAATTTCAAGCGCATGTGAACTAGAATTTCGTCGGAAGGATTTTTGATATAAATTCGATTGTCCATGTCGGAAATCCCGTCCAAAAAAATCTCATAGTCTTTATAACCTCTCGCCAAAAGAACCCGAAAGATTCCCGAATTTTCAAGCATCTCTTGTACTTCATTTTGCGAAAAACGATTGAAAAGCCTGTTTTCAATTCCAAGAGAAGTCTGAAACTCTCTGGAAATGTCGATCATTCCCAGATCTTGGCCGTCCCAAAATCCGGGATTTCCTTTTTTTTTATCGGAATCTGAAAAGATACTCATAGTCAATCGGCCGCAAATACTTTGATAGTGTTGTAGTGAATCGTCACCGTATCGTAAAAGTCCTTTGCGTATCCTCCCGCCGGAAGAATCACTGCAGGCACGTCTAACGCACAGACAAAGTCTCTGACAATTTTATCTCTCTTTCGTAGTCCTTGAAGCGTGAGTTTTAAATCTCCGAGGGAATCTCCTTCAAATGGATCGGCTCCGGCGATATAAAAAATCAAATCTGGTTTGAAATCAGATTCGATCTTACGCAGAGATTCCACCAAAAGTTCCAGATACTTTACGTCGTCCGTTCCTTCTTCAAGGGGAATATCAAGTCCCGACTTCTCTTTTTTAGGATACAAATTTTCCTGATGCATGGAAAACGTAAATACGTCCGAGTCTTCTTGAAATACAACTGAATTTCCGTTGCCTTGGTGAAGATCCAAATCGATAAAGAGAATTTTTCGACCAGGATATGTCCTTTGATACAATTTAACCGCGATCGCTGCATCGTTCAGATAACAAAATCCTTCCGCCCGGTCAGGCATACTATGATGAAAACCACCGCCAATATGATAAACGAACTTGTATTTCTCGGTCAGTTCGGTGGCGAGTATCGTGCCTCCCACCGCTAAAACAAAACTTTGAACGATTTGTTTCGTAAGTGGAAGCTCCGAATACTGGGTTCTTTCGGTAATTTTGAGAGAAAAAAAATCCTTTAAAAATTCTTTAGTATGAACCAATGCCAAATCTTTATCCTTAGCGGGCTCAGGCTTATATACATAAAGATTTGCGAGTTTACGATCTTGTTTTACAAGATCGTAAATCATTTGGTATTTCCTTGCCGGAAATATATGAGGCCCCAGATCTATGTTATAATCTGGATGATAAACCAAACCAATTCGTTCTAACTGCTTCTCCAAGAAGAGGACGCCTATTTTTGGTTCATTCTATTTTTCGGTTTCCGTTCGTAAAGAGGAAATATTAGCTGGAACAATGGAAGGCGTTTATCTATAATTACCGTTCATGAAAATCCAGAACTGGAAAAAAACCAAAATCGTTTGTACCATCGGTCCGGCCTCTTCTTCCGAAGAGACCATACTTTCCATGCTCAAAGCGGGAATGGATATCGCTCGAATGAATTTCTCGCACGGAACTCACGATTCTCACAAAAGAATTTACGATACGTTACGCAAATGCGAACAAACCTCCGGTTTTCCATTGGGAATCATGGCCGACTTACAAGGTCCAAAAATTCGAACTGGAAAATTAAAACTCAATTCCATTTTACTCCATAAAAATCAAGAGATTCAAATTGTCCCCGACGCAGATTTCCAAGGCGACGAACATACGATCGGTTGCACATATCCAAATCTAATTCAAGATATCAAAGAAGGGGATAAGATCCTCATCGACGACGGTAAACTAGTTCTGAAAGTCATTTTTAAAAAGTCGGACTCCGCAATTTTAAAAGTGATTGTAGGCGGTATCTTATGGAGTAACAAAGGAATCAATCTTCCCGGAACTCCAATCTCCGCCCCCGCTCTTTCCGAAAAGGACGTAGAAGATTTGAAATTCGCACTTTCTCTCGGGGTAGACTATGTTGCACTTAGTTTCGTTCGAACAGGTGCGGATTTGGAATCAGCCAGATCTTTATTGCAAGGATCCGAAGCCGGATTGATCGCAAAGATTGAAAGACCGGAAGCGATCAAAAATATAGAAGAAATCATAGAACGCGCAGATGGAATCATGATTGCAAGAGGGGATCTTGGGGTCGAGATCGAAACGGAGAAAGTCCCGATCCTTCAGAAGGAACTCATCTATAAACTCAATCAAGCGGGCAAGCCGGTAATCACAGCGACACAGATGTTAGAATCAATGATCGAAAACCCAAGACCGACCCGTGCCGAAGCAAGTGACGTTGCAAACGCAGTTATGGACGGAACGGACGCAGTGATGCTCTCCGCGGAATCCGCAAGCGGTCATTATCCGTTGGAATCGGTAGAGATCATGTCGAAGATCATTCAAGAAACGGAAACCATCAACCATATCTACGAAATCCACTGGAATATTAAGAAGACATTCTTAGAATCCGAAAGAACTGCTTTAGGAAATGCCGCGAGAGAAATCGCTCACGGAATTCACGCAAAAGCGATCGTTAATTTTACAAGAAGCGGTTATTCCGCTTTGATCACTTCGGAAATGAGACCGAAGGTTCCGATCTATTCGTTCACTCCATTTGCCACCACAGCAAGAAAGATGAAACTCTATCGAGGTGTAATACCTTTCGTAATGCCTTTTTTTACAAGGTTGGAAGATATGATCGCATACATGAATCAGAAACTCAAAGAGGACGAATTTCTCTTTCCGGGAAACAAGGTGGTGATTCTTTCCGGTGCTCCGGGAACCACAGTACGTAGTGTCGACTTTTTACAGATTTATCAGATTCATTGAGCTCCATCCTCCTACAAACCCAAAGGATAAGAATGTTTCCGCTCAATCTATCTTTCTCTTGAATGAGACTTTTAAAAAGTTATCGGGCCGCACCATGAATGCATATTATCAATTGACAAATTTTAATTTATGTAGAATTGCATCGTAAAAATACGTCTCCCGCATAATCTTCCGCTTTTATAATTCAAGTTCCTTCAAAACAAACATTCTATAATTTGAATACATTTTATTCTATTGTATTCGTTTCTTATTTTCGTTTTTTACTTTCCAGTTTCTCTTTTTAGTTATAAAATTGGACCTAATCAATAATTTTACCATAACAGCAAAAGAAAATATCTGTGAATAGAATCGACGAATCATTCTGTTTTCGTATAAAAACTTTTTTATAAACAATTCTCAAACCGATTTCTTATGACAAAAACAAAAACCTCTTTTTTAAGTCCTCATTTATTTTCTTCTTATTTGAGGAAACGTATTAAGTATGAAAAAGTAGTACAACATCGAGTAACTTTTCGATTATTCTCCGAATGCATTTTGTATAACGAGACTTTACGGATATGTTCTAAAAATGAAAATTAATCTCTCGTATCTCCATAAAAAACTAAAACAATGGAAATAGACAACGATGAACTTTAAAAAAGAATACGATCTTGAAAAACTCGTGAATAATTCTATAGATCTATTGTCAATAGTAGATTTAGAAGGCAAAGTTCTATTAGTAAATCCCGCTTTCGAACGAACTTTAGGCTGGAAAGAAGAGGAATTGGTTGGGAAAAACCCATTTCACTTGCTTCATCCCGAGGATAAGGAAATTACTTTTCAGGAATTCAAAAAATTAAACCAAGGTTTGCCGACTTTCTCTTTCCAAAATCGTTACATTTGTGCGGACGGAAATTATAAATATTTCACCTGGACAGCCTCTCCTGATCTTCATTCCGGTTTAATTTATGTGACCGGAAAGGATATCAGCGAAATGATTGAATCCAACCGCAAGATTAGCCAACTTGCAGCAGAACTCAAAGTCGCGAATGATAAGTTGTTTGAACAGGCTTCTACAGACCCGTTGACAAAACTCAAAAACAGAAGAGCCTTCAACGAGGATTTGAATCGTCTGATTCATCTCGCTCAAAGTCAGGGAACCTCCCTTTCTTTATTGATGATCGACGTCGACTTTTTCAAAGACTATAACGACAACTTTGGTCATCCGGCGGGAGACAAGGTTCTGATTGAAATCGCCCTCTTACTCACTAGAACCTTGCGTAAATGCGACGTTCTGGCAAGATACGGCGGTGAGGAATTCATTATCGCCTTACCGAATGCTTCACAAACGGATTCCGTAGAAATCACGGAAAGATTAATTCAAACCATCAGAGAATTTTCTTGGGAAAAAAGATCCATTACCATCAGTATCGGCATTTCAACTCTTACGTTTCCTCTCGGGGGAACTCTTCCAGTCGAAGACAACGCCTGCCTGACGAATCTGATCGAATCCGCAGATCGTGCGTTATACGCATCAAAAACAGAAGGACGTGATAGGTTTACTCATTTTACCGAAATTCATTCTCCTGATAGACTGAATCTTTCCTCTTTCCAGTAAGAACTGATCTCAAAACACCACGATAAGTTTTTATTTTTAAAATAAGAAAAACTTTTTCATCTTTGATGGAAGTAGACGGATAACAGGATTTCAACCTCTACAAATATCCGAGAAAACAACAACCGCTTTATAGATCTACGGCCAGCTCTGTATCAAGTTCCGTAGATTTGAATGACAAATCCCCAGTTGTCATTGTAGATACCCGTTAGACGAACTGAACCTCTTCCCGATTACCGGAAACAATCTCTCCAATTCTATGGACGGACTCTCCCGTAGATTCTAAAAATTCTTCGGTAATATCGACGTGTTCTTCAGAAACGACCAACATATAACCGATTCCCATATTGAACGTCCCGAATAGTTCCAATTCGTCGAGTTTATAATCCCTTTTGATCTTTTCGAAAAAATATCCGGAAGGAATTTTGTCTTTATAAAATTTTGCCTGGGACCCTTTCGGAAGAACCCTTGGAACATTTTCCTGATAGCCACCTCCGGTGATATGTACCATTCCTTTGACCGGAACCTTTTGCAAAAGTTTTAATATACTTTGAACGTAAATTCGAGTTGGCTTGAGAGCATAATCCTTTAAGAACTTCACTTGTTCGGGGTCGGATGGAAGATCTTTTCCGTCTTTTAAAAGGAGCTTACGAATCAGAGAAAAACCATTGCTATGAGGTCCACTGGATTCGAGTCCTAAAATCCGATCTCCCGGTCGAATCATAGTACCGTCTATCATCAAGTCTCTTTCGACCGCTCCCACCACAAAACCGGCAAGATCAAACTCGTCTTCTTTCATCGTTCCAGGATGTTCCGCGGTCTCTCCCCCAAGCAAAGCCACGTTAGACAACTTGCATCCATGAACAATTCCGGCAACGATTTGATCCATTTTCTCAATATCCAACCTTCCACATGCTATATAATCCAAAAAGAAAAGAGGTTCCCCTCCGCAAACGAGAATGTCGTTTACACACATTGCAACCAAATCGATTCCGATTGTGTCGAAAGTGTTCAATAGTCGCGCAAGTTCTATTTTTGTTCCGACACCGTCGGTACCGGAAAGAAGAACGGGTTGATTGTATTTTTTAAGGATACTTACATCGTAAGCTCCCGCAAAGCCGCCGAGGCCACCGAGAACTCTGGGACCATGAGTAGATTCTACGTTTCGTTTGATCTTTTGTACGAACTCTCTTCCCTTTTCAGTATCCACACCGACACTTTTGTATGTGATCTTTTCTTCCATTCTCAAGTTCCGATTCTTTTTTAGAATAGCTTGAAAAAGTCAAAATCCCTGCACACAAAAAAAACCGGACTCACAAGGAAATCCGGCACTTAAGGACGAAGATTCGGGAATTCAGGAAATCATTTCATTTGGTCAATCTGCTCCATGGCAGCCAATTCTTCTTTGGCGGCGGCTCTCGTTTTCAGATCCCTATCGCCCGGCCTTAAATCTACGGCCTGTCCCGCTTCGATCAAAACTTTGGCATTATCGGATTTACGAGTAATTTCAACAGCCCCTTCCCGCACCGCAAACGTTCCAGTCTCGTCTTTACCGTTCACTCTCCCCCAAAACTGAGTTCCTCGAACCGCCGCTACTACGGTAGGAGTGTCGACAAACAGACTCTGACCTTTCGTGAGTTTACTTGCTTTGATGAGAACATTTCCTTCAGAAACCTGAAAAGAAGCATTGTCTGCATTGAGAGCGGCTAAAGTCGCCGTGCTTCCACCTAATAGACGAAAACTACCAAGTTTGGAAGTGAGATCCAAGACTGAATCCGAATCCGTTTTGACGGATTGTTTTTCGGTTACATTTGCAAGTGGAGAAAGTTCCTTGCCAGTCTCCACTATGGAGGCCTTTCCTTTAAGAAAGGTCACAACTGCGTCCGAACTTTCAAACGCCTTAGGTTTACAAACGATGAAAAAGAATAATATCGCGATCAGTAAACGGATCATAAATACTCCGAGTTCTATAAAGAAGTTTTCGTAATTATACTCTAATTCGAAAAAAACCAATCGAATTTTTAGAATAAAGTTTAGAAATTTATTTCAAAAAATTTAAAAATCAATTTGGAAATTTATTTCCATAGAACCGGTTTTTAAAAAATCAGGTCGGAACTCTTTAGCAGAAAGTAATTTATACTTAGAACTTGCCTCAGAATTGTAATGCGTCTACTCAGTTTAACGGTGAAAAGGTGATTTAAAATTACATAAACTTTCCAAAGAGACGTAATCTGCGAGAACTACTACATTTTGTTATTAAAGTAAAGACTTAACAATCATGATCGTGACTTCTCTTCAGGTTTAGGTCGGGTTCTAAGAAATAAACCAAAATAATAAATTCATGTTCACATTCTCCGTAAACAGTTGGTTTGTGGACTATATTAGAGTTCGCTTTCGGATTGCAAAAGTTCGGTCGCCAATCGAAAGTGAAATTCTTCATCGCTGTTTAAGATAAGCTTGTAAACGGCCCCGGAAGCTGGACTCCAATTCGAAACTTTTTGACGAACTTGTAAAGAACTCAATAGATGTTTTATTGTCCCTGAATTTCCGTCGTAAATCCTCACATTCGGAAAGTTTTTTAGGATTATATGTTTTAGAAAAATATAATGTGTACATCCGAGAACTAGATTCTCCACATTCTCCTCTCGGAGTTTTTTCAAAATAGGTCGAAGATATTTTTCTGCCTCGTCAAATTCTCCCTTATCCACCAATCCAGCTAGACCGGGACAGGAAACGGGAAGAATCAATTCTTCCGCTCCCAATTCCGTTTTAAGCCTTTGTAATTTTTTCTCTCTTTGCGTGACCGGAGTTGCCAGAAGCGCGATTTTTTTTCCAGGATTCTGCAATATCGCCGGTTTAATCGCCGGTTCCATCCCAAAAATAGGAATAGAAAACTCCTTTCTGAGAATTTGCGCGGCGGCGGACGTAGCCGTATTACAAGCGAGCAAAATTGCGTTCACGTGTTCTTCTTGCAATCGTTTGCAAACGTCTCGGACAAGTTCTATAATTTCAGAGGCTTCTTTTTCTCCGTAAGGGCTATTCTTTAGATCTCCGTAATATACGACCTCCAATTCCGCATCGTATTTCAGAATTCCCTTAAGCACGGACAAACCGCCCATTCCGGAATCCATCAATCCGATCTTTAGCGGCCCTTTCAAATATAAACCCTCAATCGAAACGAATTTTAAACGGAAGCGATATACTCGCCGATTCTATCTCGAAGTGTCCTGTAGATCCAATCGAATTTTTCTTCGCTTTCTTCGAGTAACGTTACGCGAAATCCGTCTTTTAACGTACAAAACGCAGACAGAGGTACAACACAAATTCCTGTGGAAGCCAATAAATAGTACACAAATCTTCTGTCGTTTGCGGCGGATATCAAAAGTGGCTGGATGAACTCGTCAGCTTTTTTATTCTCCACATTCAACTTCATGGCAGAATTTAAAACATCGTCGTCAAAAGCCACCGTAAGATAAAACGCTCCCTTAGGCTCCACCACCTTTACACCTTTCAATCCTGCAAAATATTCCGTTGCAATATGTGCGCGTTTTTTGAACTTCTCATTTCTTTTTTTTAAGTGCGGGATAAAAGCCGGATGGGAATATACTTCGGGTATCGCCATCTGAGGCAACGTTGTCGAACATACTTCGAGCATTTTTGCGTCTAACAACGATTTTATGTAACGGCTAAAAACAGGATCTTTTTCTTTGTTAAAGATCTCAAGCCATCCGCAACGTCCCCCCGGCCAAGGAAACTCTTTTGAAATGGATCGTAGCGCCATTCCCGGTACCTTATCTCCTATGACCTCCGAAAGATGAAGAGGTCCGTGATCGGAATAATTTACGTGCGCGTATGTTTCGTCGCAAATTAGCATAAGATCGTATTTTTCGCAAATTGATACGATCTTCTTCATAAGAATTTTATCATATACTGCGCCAGTAGGATTATCAGGATTTATAAGTAAAATTCCTGCTATGGAATCGTTGTAACGTACTTTGTTTTCCATATCCTCCAAATCCGGCATCCAATTATGCTCCGGAAGGAGATTATACGTTAGGTGTTCATATCCGCTATGTGCCGCCTCGGCGGAAGAAATGGTGGAATACGCGGGACTCGGTCCTAAAACTCTGGCTTCCCGTCGCATAAAACCGAATATTTTTGCGACGGCATCTCCCAATCCATTGAAAAATAGAAGATCGTCCGCAGTGATCTGCGCTCCTCCTCTTTCGTTCACCTTTTGAGCGAGAAATTTACGGGTAGGCTCATATCCTTGTGTGGCGGTATAGGCCCAAGACTTATCTTTCATCACAAGATTGGAAACAATTTCTTTCATCCAATCAGGAATAGATTCTCCTTTGAGAATCGGATCTCCTATATTCTCATAAGTGATCTGAAGACCCAAGGCCTCCAACTTTTTTGCGACGGCTACGATCTGTCTGATTTCATAGATCAGAGCGTCTGCTCCGCTGTGAACGATATTCCTTCTCATCCCGTCCCCTCTTTTTTTCTTAAAAATCCTTACTCGCTATTTTTGAATCAACTTCACCAGAAGTTCCAGCATCGATTTCTCTCGATAGATACGGAGCTTGAGCTTGCCCCCAAGTCCCACTATTCCAACTTGTTCGCGCAGATCATTAATATTTTTGATCGGAACTCCGTTCGCCTCCAGAATAAAATCGTAACGTTTGATTCCTCCAAGTTCAGCCGAAGACAAAGGTTCCATATCATAAACTAATATTCCTGTCCAAGAACCAGGAATTCCCAGCGCGATTCTGTGATCCGGAAGAGGAATCGTTGCCATCACTCCGAGAATTGCAGAACGAATATGTCTACCCTGATTGGACTCGATCATTCTGATAATTTTCAGCGCATAGTTACTTGGAATCGCAAATCCGATCCCCGAGTTTTTTCCCGTTTCGCTCCGAATCAATCGATTGATTCCAATGACCTCTCCGTAAATGTTTAAAAGCGGTCCACCACTACTTCCGGGGTTGATCATGCTGTCGATTTGAATGTGAGTCTGTCCAGTCTCGTCCAAATCTTCCCTGTATTTTGCGGAAACGACACCCACACTAAACGAACGCTCCAAACCAAATGGCGAACCGATAGCGATCGCCCAATCTCCAACTTCGATTTGGTCCGAATCTCCGAATATGACCGCTCGCAATCCAGAACCTTCCCTGATTTTCAAAAGTGCAATATCGGCACGTTCATGACTTCCGACATACTTTGCGGCGTGAACACTCCCATTGGAAGTAATAACTTCGATACTTTCCGCACCTTCAATCACATGATAATTCGTAACGATATAACCTTTTTCGTGAACGAAAAATCCACTTCCAAAAGAAGCAGGTCTTTCGCTCTTAAAATCGAAGTAATGATACGGACTCGTTATCGATTCGCTCTTTTTCGTTCGTATGGATACCACAGAATCCTTTACAAAATGATAAACGTTTCGAAACGAATTCTGAATTTCGATCGCGGACTTTTGTTTGCTGAGACTAATCGGTCTCTTATCGGAGAAAAGAGAAGACAACGAACAATCCTTCGGAAAAATCAGAACCAACGTCAGAACTACTAAAAGAATTCCGTTAAAAACGACTACCTTTGGGAGTGAACGTATAAATTCCATGTTAGAACTTAAATTCAATTCTACTCGTTCGAAAAACAAGCCTAAATCAAAAATCAAAATCAGACACACCTTAATCTTAATTACTCTTTGTTTTACTTTTGAAAATTGTGTGGGGTATCTTTGGCATTTAGGAACCGGACAACTCGACATTTTACTGAAACGACGCTCAATCCAATCGATCCTTCAAGATGCGAACACAAAGAATGAATTAAAAACCAAACTGCAACAAGTCGAAACGTTTCGAGAATACGGAATCAAAGAATTGGCCCTGAACTCGTCCTCAGGATTTAAAAGTTTCGTAGAGTTGGACCGAAAAGAAATCGGTTGGCACGTTGCCGCCTGTTATCCTCTTAAATTGGAATCCTATACGTGGTGGTTTCCGATTGCGGGAACAGTTCCTTATAAAGGTTACTTCGATTTGGAAAAAGCAAAAGAAGAAGAAAAAGAACTCAAAGAAAAAGGATTCGATACGAGGATCAGAATCACTTCCGGCTATTCCACTCTCGGTTGGTTTGAGGATCCGATCTTCTCTTCCCAACTAAACGATACGAAACCTTACGAAGTCGCCTCTCTTGTGTTTCACGAAATGGCGCACGCTACGGTTTATTTTCCGGGAGATTCCTTATTTAACGAAAGTTATGCGAGCTTCGTCGAAGAAGAAGGAACCTTTCATTTTCTGGAATCCGTGGAAGGAAAAGAAAGCCCGATCAAAAAGGAAATTTTTCTCAAAAAAATTGAATCACAGAAATTAAAAAAACTCTTGGTTTCCACCGCGGACAATTTGCAAAAATTATACGTTTCGGAAATCAGCGATCGGGAAAAACTAGAAGGTAAGAAACGCATTTTAAACGAATTCAAAAACATTCTTCTTTCCACTAAAGAAGAATTCAAAACGATTCATACGGAAAAACTCGCTTCTAAAAACTGGAATAACGAGGATTTTGTGGGTTATCTTCGTTATCATTCCGGCTCCGACTTTTTTCGAAAAGAATTCGAAAAAGCAGATCGTAATTTCACCAAGTTCCACGATAGGATGAGATCCCTTATCGATCTTTCGAACGAGGAACGAAAGAAATTACTTGAGACGGCCCGTTAAAAACAAGTTATGACTCTATATCGTACTTAGAAATCAAAACTTCAAAACTCCACTTGGATTCAAATAGGTTCTATAAAATGAGAGTCGAATTTTATTCTTCCGAAATAAAACTGTTCGTATAAAGTCTATAACCGTTCCAAATTCGATCCAAAGGATAAATTTCCTTAATAGAGTCTACCGCTTCTTGGAATCGAATATAAAGTGGAATTTTCGTTCCACTGCGTTTGGTAAAACGTTTCAGAAAATCGACATGCGCCGTATCCGTTTGATCTCCAATAAAGACGACCCCCGGACTTAAAAAATTTTGCCCGATCCAATAAAAAGAGTCTCTATAATTTTGAATGTCGTAACGCTCCTCTTCTAGATAGGAGGAAGTAAAAATCCAATTTCCCTTTTTCGGAACTCCATAGGAATTTGGAAGAGTACCTCCCCCGAAACTCAAACTCACCTGATTGACGATCTCTAGGGGTTCTTGCAAAATGTAAAGACGGCTTTTCGAATCCGAACCTAGTCTCCCCGAGCCAGCCTCGTAAACTTCAAGATCTTTTAAGGACTTCTTCCAACTTTCCTTAGACTTCGAACTTGCCAAAAATTGAATTTGATATTCGGGAGAAAATTCCTCCTTCGTAGAAAAAATGGGATTTGTAATGAGAGATTTTGGATCGTTGACGAGATAAAATCGATCCTCGGTTCTTGGAACCAAAGGAATTCGAAAATGATATGAACTCAAATAAAGATAGGTAAGCTTATTTTTTGCAAGTTTGATATTTTTTCTATATTCGTTCTCAAGTTCCTCTCTAAGCAGAACCTCGTAACCTCCTCTTGCCGCCTCTTCCAAATATTGAAACAAGGAAGCTCTAAGTTTACGATTGTCTTTAAAAGCAAGGTCCCCCCTGGACTTCCCATTAATAAAACGGATATAAAAAGACTCAAGTCCCAGATCCATCACGGCAAGAAACTCCTGATCCGGGGGAAGTTTCTCCTTGAGCTTCTCCGCAACGGATACAAAAACGGGAATATCCTTATAATCGGGATTGGAATTTAAAATCAAAGGCCGGGTAAGAGATAAAAGATCCTTAGCTACAGCGAGATCAAAGAATACCTCGGAATTGTTCTTTTGAAAACAGATCTTTTGTAAATACGTAATCAAATCTAAGAACTCAATCCTTTCTTCATAACTAAAATGTTTTCCTCGTTTGGATCGAATCGTAGAATTCAAAAACTCGATAAACTCCCTCGGCGTCTTTGCTGACGCCCTTTCGTAAAGGGACAACCATTCCGATTTTTCGCCCTTGCCTTCGAGCGAGGAGATTTCACCTCGGTGAAAAAGATATTTATTCATTAGAATATTCTTATCTTTGAATATTTTTTCGTATTCCGAATTGGCCCCGAAGCGTGATCCGATTTTATCCATCCAAACCTTACTTTTGGACAATTCCCCTCTTGAAAATAAGGCTTGAGCGTAACCGAGCGTCATACGAAGAGCTCTGGACTTTGCCCCAGTATCCCATTCGTATTGCACCAAAGACTCCGCGAGTAAGTTGACCTCTTCGTTTTCTTGAAACGGAACCGAATATAAAATCAAACGATACAAAAGACTCCGTTCCTCCGCGTCCAAGGATTCGAAAAGTTTGGAGGAATTTCCATAAACTGTAGAGTATAGGGAATACGGGGAAAACCAGGCTCCAGTAATCTCCCTTTTCCAATTTCGGAATAATCTTTCTCTAAACCTCCCGGTATCGTCTTCCTTCTTTTGTAAGACTTCAAACACGTCTTTCCAATTTCCGGAAAGAATCATATATAGCTCTTCCTTTCTATGAATTTGATTTTTAGAAAAAGCCGCCCCCTGTAAAAAATACTTCTGCGCATACAAACCCTGCAGAATCTCCTCCACTTCCCTTATTTCTTCGGAATCGCTCGAACTTTCCAGAGCGAGCTTTCCAGCAAACTCCCCGATCTCTGGCTCATAGTGAATTCTTGCAATTTTTAGAATATTCTTATAATATAAATAAGGATCGTAAAAAGGAGAAATATCAAATACCTTCAACGCAGACGGAAACACGGGAACTCCGCTCTTAAACGAATACAACGTCTTCAGCAGATTTTTCTTGGAGGAATCCACCACGTCTTCGAAAGGATAAGAAACACAATCGGAAAGATTCTTATCGAGATAGCAGGTCAAAAGTGCGGAAAACAAAATCGAATCCTTTACGGAATCGTCTCCCGCGTTATTCAAAAGGCCACCGTAGATTTCCTTCATCGTAGTTCCCGGAGAAAGTTTCCACCTTAAACGGAGCATATCCAATTCTCCAAAAAGGTCCGTATTCTCCGTTTTTTGAAAAGATCGATACGAAAACGCGTAGGTATACGCCTCTCTTAAATTTTCTTTTCTTTCGTTTTTTCTAGCCAAAACATGCAAATTTTCAGAGGATCGGTGCGTTTCTTTTTTCCTCAAAATACTCGAACCTAAAAATAAACTTCCAGGAACAAAATCGGACAGAACTCTTTCCGGAAAAACAGCTTCGCAGGAAGTATCCAAAAGACAGATTGAAACATTACGAATTCCTGATGCGTTTAGCACTTCATAAACCTCAGAGATTTTTCCGAGGTCGAGCTTCGTTTTTTCGTAGAAAAGAGCAGAAGAAATCTCACTTCGATTGTGAAAAAGATCTCGAATCGATAGATTTTGTGCCGAAAAACTTTCTCCGAAAGAATTATCTCCACTGATACTCGGAAAAGGAGCCACGAGCATATCCGTATCCAAAAGCCTGGTTAAAATCTGATTGAAAGCGATTTTTTTTACAGGAAGAGTCGAGTTGTAATTCGGCGATCCTTCTACAATTGCAACGTTACGCGCTATTCTTTTATCTTTTTCCTGAAGGGGTCTCAGGTGAGAAGGTCGAAAAATTAAGGAGAATCGTTTCGGAAGAATATTGCGAATCCTTTCAAAATCGATATGATCCCCCAATTGTACAAACCAAATCTTCCGAGAGACAAACGGAATTTTTCCCGAATTGGAGATCCGGCTTAAAACCTCTTCCAACTTGCCGGTTTGATCCAAATACTCTTCATTGGATGACGTAGCACGGTAGATCCTTACCTTATCGTCGGTAGATTCAATTCTAAGATAACCTTCATCCGAGTTGAGCAAAGCGGTCACGGCAGGTTCTTTTGAGAATATACCAAGATATCCATCTAAATCCGGATTTTTACGATTTATGACGCCAAGCTCTTTTTCCAAATCCTTAGAAAGGTCCTGATATTCCTTGAGTAGGCTTTCGGATTTTTCCTTTTTTTCCAACGCGTTCTGAATCGCGGCATAGACGAATTTTTGTTTTCTGACGATATTTTGCAACCTTACGACATCGCCAGTAAAACTTGGATCTTCCGATTCATGAGGAATTCTCATAAATTGACGGTACAAATTCAATTTGTGAAGCAGATTCAAACTTTGAAATCCTTCGGAAAATCGACTTGATTCGAAATTGAGTTCTGATTGTATTTTAAAAAGTTTATATATTAAAAAATACTTAAGTTCGTTTATCAAATGAGGATGAGACAACAAAAGGGTAGCGGCCCGATCGACCTTCTCCTTTGCTTTGGAGTGACTTTTTTCCTTTCTATAAATCTCCGCCTGAGTCACAAGCGTTTCGATCCACTCTTGGATATAGTAAAATTCGTTTGCAGATTCGGAAGTTAGATTCAAGGTCGAAATCGCCTTTTCCGCATCTCCTAACCGAACGTAAAGATTTGCCCTGCTGATTGAATACAATAACCTTTCTTTTCTTGTATATGGATCCTCCGCAAGGCCGACAATCTCTTTAGGAACCATAGAAGGATTTTCTAAAAGCCCGGCCGCCCGCCCGAATAACTCAAAACCAGATAGAACATCTCCCATTCGAAAAAACTGTTCTCCCTGATAGTAATAAACCAGCGCCAAAGTTGGGTCATGGTCAGGAAACGCATTATAAAATTTCAATATACATTTTTTAGTTTCGGAATGGACCTCTTCTTCTTGATACCGAGCATCACCCAAACAACCTTTTACAAAATTATATTTGGAGGAAATCAAACGTTCAGAAGCAGAACGCAGATTTCGTAACTCCAGCTCGGGATCCTCTTCCGTATTTTCCAAGTGTCCAAAGTAAGAATAGAGTCCTCTTTTAAATGAAGTTCTCGCCTTAGAAGTAAAACCTTTTTCGATTTCAAATTTCTCAGCCTGCTCATAGGCTTCCGCTGCAGTCTTAAATTCATTCCGTTTAAAATGCAAATATCCCAAATCGTTAAACGAATTAGATCGGATAAAAGAAGCCGCTAACGTAGAGCCTAAATTTTTCGACTTTACGTAAACCAGACGGGAATTGATCTCTTCGATAGCTCTTTCGATTTCCATAGACGTAACTAGGTTATTCACTCGGATTCCACTAGTCATCAAAGGTTGAAACTTAGGAGAAATCGCCTCTGGAAACCTTCCTTCGCCCGAAATACGAACCCCATCCGGAAGAGCGGCCTCCCAAACCCAATCCCAAATGTAGTCCCAAAAAGTAAGCTTTACTCCCTTGGGAATCCAACCGATGTTTCTTCGGTTCGAAACGATCCGGTCCGCTTCGGCTAAATGCGATTCCGATAGTTTAAACTTTCCTAATTTTTGATAACACAACGCCAATCCGTTGTGAAGGTTGACGGGATCGATCCAACCGTTTTCCCCATTCAAGGAAAGCGCGTCCTTGTAATAAAGAATCGCGTTCGAGAATTCTCCCGATTCCATATACGAAAGACCGGTTAACGTGAATAAAAGTGCAAGTTTGAGTTTATATTGTTGGAGTTTTTCCGCGCTGTCCTTTCCAATCAGAGTTTTTTTGGATTCGTTTTCAAAATACAAGTTGGAAGCGGCTTTGAGTTTTTGAACCGCTGACCTATAATCGGCTACATAGATCGAAGATCTCGCGGAATTAAATAGAAATATCACCTTCTGACGATAATTTTCGAACTGGGTTTTGGAGATGATATAATTCGCTAGGGAATCTACTTTCGAATACTGTTCGTTGGCTTTCGGATAATTTTTCAAAAGGAAATAATTGTTTCCAAGATTTAGTCTTAGATCGGAAAGGGCCTTCTTGTTTTCAAAATTTTCCCCCAAAAGCTCCAGAACCTGGCTGTAAAGTTCAATGTTTTCCTCAAAATTTTTCTCAGGAAAATATTTCTTATAAATACTTGCATACCTCTCTTCGTCGTTCGGTTGATCCTCTCCAGACTTCCTGCTTTTCAAAATGTCCACATATTGGTACATCCAACCCAAAAGCTGATAAGCTTCGTAATACCTCGGATCCGCAAAGATAATCCACCGCAGCTCATATTCAGCTTGTTTAAAGTCCCTAAGGATCTCCTCTTTTCTCGCAGGCGTCATCGAGTTGGCGGCATTGTAGTAGGTCTCTCGAATCACGCTTCGGTTGATTAAATAATACGAATAACCGTATAACGTTGCTAAATCCAAGACGGGCCTGGATCTTGGAACAGCAACCTTATAATATTGATTGATATAACCAAGCCCTTCCTCCGAAAGCGGATCCACGCTGGCGATATCGATCACATTGAGTTTATTCAAAAGCGCTTTTTGTTTTTCTTCGCTTAAGGAACCCGAAAGTTTGAAGACGGAATCTACCATCATCCTCTGATAATAAATCGCATATTCCTTATAGAGAGTTTCTATAAATAGGTTTCTATTTTTTACGAGAAACATATTTTCAGTATTGTAAAAATAATGAAAGGCCGCGTCCTGAAGGTTTCCCCTACGATCGTGATCCCTCGCTTTGTTTTCAAAGTATACAAAAGAACGTTCGATCTCCTTTTCATCCAAGTCCACACCGAGAAGAGGATCGTATTCTTCCAAATAGATTCGAAGTTCGTCAAAAGACTTCTGAACTTCTCCTAACCCTTTGAAATTATCCGACTTCAGAAGATGTCCTTTTAAAAAAAGAGGGTCGGTCTTTGCAACGTTTGATAAAAAAGTATTCAATAAAGAATTACTTTCCTCAAACGAACCCTTTCCGTTCAAGCCGAGAGATTTAACGTATAAGAAATATTGAAACAACCTAAGAGATTTTTTTTCGAGAGAATTGGATACAATCGAAATTTCTGCCGCATTCATTCGTTCCAGAAAATTCTTTCCTACAACCACTTCCCGGTCGATCTGTTCGTAGAGAAGCCTTAAATCCTCCTTCCCGGCCTGAGGATCGTTGGCAACTTGAAAAAAAGATTCGGGAATCTTATATTCGTGTAGGGATGCGTTTTTGTATTGTAAATCGCCAAATTTTCGGTAGATATCCCGAATCCGATAGTAATCCGGATAATGATTTAGAATTTCATCATATACTTTCAAGGAATGCTGAAAATTCCCGGACGTCTGAGCCAAATCCCCCTCTTCCTCCAAAAGGGAAGCTAGAAGATTATTTTCCACTTTCGAAACGGTTCGAATTTGTTCATAATACTCCCTGAGCTCCCGGATCGCGAGCGGAATCGAATTTTTTCTTTCTTGTGTGAGCAAAAGTCCGTATCCAAGTCCCGCAACCGAGTTTAAACGAGAGGCTAAAATTTCCTTTTTAGTGCTTTCCGCAATTGCAAATCTCCCGGAATTTTTCGCCTCTTCGTATTTCAAAAGAAGGGCTTTAGATCGGATCAATGGATAAATCGGGTCTTTGGAAAAGTAAAACTCGATCGCATCAATCGCCAAAAGGAAATTTTCGAAACTTTGTTTATCCTTATATTGCAGAGCGAGTTCGTATTGAGAGATGATATTTTTTTCCTTAGGCACGGCTCCAGAAGCAGGAATAAAATAAATATTTAGAGTATTATAATATGCGGCCGTAAACAAAATCGAGCCGCCGTTAAACGAAGAAAACCTGGAATCAAACAACGAATCGTTTCCCGAAGTCAGTTGACGAACCACTCCCGTCCTCAAATCCTTTCTTATAATAAGGCTATTATCCCTTTCGTCCAAACGTCCATTTTTGTTCGTGTCGTTCTGAATCGAAGTATAATATAAATACCGTTTATCGTCCGAAAGAGAAGGAGAAAAATTAAGATATGAATCCTTTGTAAGTCTTTCGCTTTTTCCCGACGTAAGATCCAAAAGATACACGTCACCGGAAGGGTTTTCTTGATACGAAAGATAGACGATTGATTTACCGTCGGAAGACCATGCTGGCGAAGCCCCGCCACTTTGAGTCAATAATTTCATCGGCTCCTTGCTTTCCGTATCCAGAACGACTAAATTCTGGATTCCCGGAGTCAAACGATCCGTGGAAAACACCAAATGACGACTATCAGGAGCAAAAAAAGGATCCGTGTCTACATTCGAATCCTTTTTACCGGGAACATTAAAATTAGGATTTGTTAATATTCTAAAATCAGAATTTATAAACCGTTTTCCTTCCAGGATTTTTTCGGCCCACAAACCCGGATCCATCTCAAGCAGAACCAAATCCCCGGAAGAGTCGTATTGTTCAGATACGAAGACTAATTTTTTTCCGTCCGGACTGATCGCCGGCTTAAACTCCGGCGCGGGATGTGTAGTAACCGGAACCGTGATCGAACTTTTTAAGTCGCGAAACCAAATGTCGTAATTCCCCTTTTGACCGGTTGTATAAAAAAGATATCTTCCATCGGCCGTCGTAGAATTGTATAAATTATTTCCTCTCTGTACGGTAAGAGGAAACGGCTTTTCGTTTCCCGGTGTGAAATAGTTTACGGCGATAGAGGAATAATTAAACTCTATAGGTTTAATCCTGGAGGATGCGCGGAAGATAGAACAATGATACAAAAATAAAAAACAGAATACGCAGGAAAATCGAACCATGACTTATTCCTTACGCACCCATTTACCGGGTGACTTCTCGTAGTATTCCCCTTTTTCCACAAGACGATACCAAGTCTGTTCGAGATGAATTTTTAGGTGTTCCGATTTTTCTTTTGCATCTGTCTTAGAATCCGGTTCGGAACGAAAGGCGGTCACCTTACCTCTATGTTCGTTAACAAGTGTAATCAAGGAATCGATTCGAGACTTGACTTCCTTTTTGGGGAGGTAATTCCTAATCCCAGCGGCCGGGTTGATCCTGAGTTTTCCGTCAAGACCTTCGGCTAAAACCCCTTCCTCTTTCCAGGTCCTGACCTCCGGAGCCAGATATGCGAGAACTTTTAAAGACATTAGAATATCCTTATCTCCTCCGGCATAATTATCGCCCGAAAAATCCCTTTTCCAAACTTCGGAACCCGCGGAGGAAGTTTTGACCGAAGAGATCAGCCAGCCATCCCTTTCCAAAATTCGATCCTCTCCAATCATCTGTTTTTCAGAAGAGGTCTGCGTCTGGGTAAATGTAATGGAAGGGGATTTAATTACGCAACCCGTTAAAAATGAATTAGATAGGAAGAATAAAAACATTAGATTTTTCTGATTTAGAATTCTACTTTTCATCTTAGGGCTCTCCTTATTGATATGTATCGATTTCGGATCTTGCTCTTTTTAGGAAATTTGCAAGCGGCATCCTCTGTTGCGAAATTTGGCTATTTTCCAAATTGATGATCGTATTTAAAATGGAACGCTTAAACTGAATGACGGCATAAACGAGCCCTTTTGACAATTCCACTTCGATCTTGTCCACTGCATAACTATTGTAAATAAAATCCGTGAATAGATTAGAAGGCGTAAAAATATTTACCGCACTTTTGGCAAAATCCCCGCCGATCTGAAATACACTGAAGAACAGATTTACGTTCGGAATCGGGTCGGCAAGATTTCTACCCGAAACGTTCAGATCAGCTTTGATCTTTCCGTCGTCGATCTTGGATCTTCTTTTAGGAGGAAGAAGTTGTTTCAGATCGATGTCCTTCACCTGAAGCACCGCGCTGAATTCCATTTTCTCTGGATTACCCTCTCCTACGTTCACCAAAATGTCCTTTCCGTTCACAAGACCATCGAGAGTAAACACTTTCAAATATTCTAATTTTAAAAAGTTCTCGG